>CAMLCW010000307.1 GCA_946478645.1 uncultured Variovorax sp. | reverse complement strand
CTTTTAATCCGTTGGTCACTGGTTCGAATCCAGTACGTCCTACCAGACCCACTCCAAGGTCGCCAATTGCAGCATGCAGTTGGTGATTTTTTTTGGGGCTTGCGCGAACCAACTTGGCGACCCTCGTGCGTCGAGCCGTTCGACGCCCTCTCAATCCTCGTCTTCCCACTTCCCTACCACCGTCCCCAGCACCGTGAACGGCGCCCGGATCGGTTCGTGCCGGGGATTCAGCGGCAGCAGCCACCGCCGGCCGTCTTCGTTCTTGAACGACTTGAAGGTGATCTCGCCGGTCTCGTCGAGTCGCGCGACGATGCGGTCGCCGTCCTCGGGCGTCGTCAACCGGGTGTCGACGAAGACGATCGATCCCGCGGGATAGCTCTTGAGGTGCCCGCTCGTCGCCGTCATGCTGTCGCCGCGCACGCGCAGCGCAAAGGTGTGGCCGGGGCTGTGGTACGCGATGCAAGGCAACCAGCGCTCGACTGGCACGCCCGTGCGCGCGGCGCCGGTCCACGTCGCGACGTCGGCCCAGGCGACGAGCGGCACGGTGTCCGGCGTGCCGGGTTCGAAGGCCGGGCCGGCGGGCGGTGTGCGCATGATCCTGTACGGTGCCGGCGGCTCTTGGGCAGCGTCGCGCGCGGGGGGCGGCGGCACTTCATCCCAGGGTGCCGGGCCGTCGCCGGTGTCGAGCCAGTTCGGGTCGACACGGTAAGCGCGTGCCAGGGCCAGCAGGCCCATCGAGCGGCCGGTGTCGCCGCGCTCGATCTTGGAGATGTTGGATTGCTTGACGCCTGACGCCGCCTCGGCCTGCTTCTGCGTCATCTTTGCAAACTTGCGTGCAGCCTTGGCGCGAGCGGCAATAGTCTCCATGCGGGCGATTTAATCCCACGTGAATATTCGATTCGGCCACTAGAATAGTTTCAGGGGAGTAAAAGAAGCCATGAAACCACCAGGTCCGTTGGCGGCACAGGGGGCGCTTTGGCTCGACCGCTTGCTGTGCACCCTCGTCGCATTGCTGGCCGCCGCGTCGCTCGGCTACGGGCTGCGCAGCGGCCTCGACGGCTTGGCGGGCATGGCGTTGTCGGCGCTGGTGGCGGCCGGCTGGGCCGCGAAGGTGCTGTTCGGCTCGCCGGCGCTCAGGCGGGCGCAAGCGGTGCGGGCGGCGCTAGCGCGAGCGTCGTGCGCACACGAACACAGTCCTTGATGTGCTGCTCGCCGAGCGCGCGCAGGGCGGCGTAGCCCAGCGCTGCCGACACCATCTGGCCCGCGATCGGCACGTACTTGGTGGCCTGCTTGGCGGTGAGCTTGACGCCGGCGTGCCGCGCGAGCCTGATCAGCAGGTCGCGCGTGACGAGCCGCCCCACCAGCAGCGCGCCCACGGTGGTGGCCGCTTTCTGGATGCGCTCGCGCTGGTGCGGCGCGAGCTTTTCGACCTGCGTGGCCGAGAGCCCGAATTCGGCGCTGATCTGCGGCACCAGCCGTGAAAGCAGGGCAGCGTCAGCGGCCCAGTCGATGCCGGGCAGCGGAACGGCGCTCGCTGCGGCGGCCATCAGCGCCTTGCGCCCGATCAGGCGGCGGCTGCGCTGGATGGCTGCAATCAGGGCCTCGTCACCTTGGGCCAAATCGATCGAAGAAGGCATGCGGCAAATCTCCCTTTTTCCGCAATTCTCACCCAGTCGTCAGGCTGCCGCCAGCGCCTCGAGCTGGTCCGACAGCGCCAGCCAGCGCTCTTCGAGCCCGGCGATCTCGTCATTGAGTGCCTTGAGCCGCTTGCCGGCTTCAGCGATCTCGGCCGGCGGCAGCGGCTCGGCGAGCCGCGCCTCGAGCGCGCTGCGCTCGGTGCCGGCGGCGGCAAGGCGCTCATCGACCTGCGCCAGTTCGCGCTTGAGCGGCCGCGCCTGGTCGTTGCGCTGCTGGCGGTCCTGGGCGTCCTGCTTGCGTTGCTGCCCTGCGGCGGGCGCCGTAGCGGCAGGTGGCGGGGCTGCCGCCGCCGCAGCAGCACTGGCCGCCGCCTCGCGCACCGCCAGCTTGGCCTCTTCGCGCAGGCGCTTGGCCTCGTCGAGCAGGTAGCGCTGGTAGTCGTCGAGGTCGCCGTCGAAATCGCCGACCACGCCGCGGCCCACGAGCCAGAACTCGTCGCAGACCGAACGCAGCAGCGCACGGTCGTGGCTCACGAGCATCAGCGTGCCTTCGAACTCGTTGAGTGCGACGGCGAGCGCCTCGCGCGTGGCGAGGTCGAGGTGGTTGGTGGGCTCGTCGAGCAGCAGCAGGTTGGGGCGCTGCCACACCATCATGGCCAGCACGAGCCGCGCCTTCTCGCCGCCGCTCATGGTGCCCACGGGCTGCTTGACCATGTCGCCGCTGAAGTTGAAGCTGCCGAGGAAGCCGCGCAGCGCCTGCTCGCCGGTCGCTTCCTTGACGCTGCTGCCGAGGTCGCGCGCCAACCGCACCATGTGTTCGAGCGGATTGCTCTCGGGGTGCAGCACGTCGAGCTCCTGCTGCGCGAAGTAGCCGATGTTCAGGCCCTTGCCCTCGGTGACCTGGCCCGCGAGCGCGCCCATCTCGCGCGCGATCGTCTTCACCAGCGTCGACTTGCCCTGGCCGTTGGCGCCCAGGATGCCGATGCGCTGGCCCGCAAGCACCGAGCGGCTGACGCCGCGCAGGATGGTCCTGGGCTCGGCGCCCTCGATGCGGTAGCCGAAGCTCGCATTGCTGATCGAAAGCATCGGGTTGGGAATGTGGCCCGGCTCCTTGAACTCGAAGGTGAAGTCGGCCTCGGCCAGCAGCGGCGCGACCTTTTCCATGCGTTCCAACGCCTTGACCCGGCTTTGTGCCTGCTTGGCCTTGCTGGCCTTGGCCTTGAAGCGGTCGATGAACTTCTGCAGGTGCGCGATCTTTTCCTGCTGCTTCGAGAACGCGACCTGCTGCTGCTCCATCTGCAGCGCCCGCATTTCCTCGAACTTGCTGTAGTTGCCGCCGTAGCGCGTGAGCTGCGCGTTGGCGATGTGCAGCGTGACGTCGGTCACGGCATCGAGGAACTCGCGGTCGTGGCTGATGACGATCATGGTGCCGGCGTACTTCTGCAGCCAGGCTTCGAGCCAGACCAGCGCGTCGAGGTCCAGGTGGTTGGTGGGTTCGTCGAGCAGCAGCAGGTCGCTCGGGCACATCAGCGCGCGGGCGAGCTGCAGGCGCATGCGCCAGCCGCCCGAGAAGCTGTTGACGGGCTGGTCGAGCTCATGCGGCTTGAAGCCCAGGCCGAGGATCAGCGCCTGCGCGCGCGGTACGGCATCGTGCTCGCCCGCGTCGGCCAGGTGGGTGTAGGCGTGGGCCAGCTCCATGCCGATGTCGGCATCGTCGGGGCTGGCCTCGTAGGCGGCCTCGGTGGCGGCCAGCGCTTGTCGCAGTTCGACCAGTTGCGTGTCGCCGCCGACGACGAAATCGGTGGCCGACTCCTCGGTTTCGGGCATGTTCTGCGCCACCTGGGCCAGGCGCCAGTGCCTGGGCACCGAGAAGTCGCCGCCGTCCTCGTGCAGCGTGCCGTTGAGCAGCGCGAAGAGGGTGGACTTGCCGGCGCCGTTGCGCCCCACCAGGCCGACCTTCTCGCCGGGGTTGAGGGTGACGGTGGCGCCGTCGAGCAGAACCTTGGCGCTGCGGCGAAGAATGACGTTCTTGAGAGTGATCATGGAATAGGGAGCCTTGGCCGGGATTATCCCGGGTGGGCTTTGGGGGGGCGCCAATGCGGGTACAGAACGCAGAGGTCGCGAAGGTTTCGCAGAAGTCGCAGAAGAAAACCAAAAAGATGTCTTCTGCGACTTCTGCGCAGTTTTTGTCTTACTTCTGCGTTCGGCTGCCCGATTGCAACAGCGCTTCCCGCGTGACCAGCAGCACCTGGTCCTCGCCCGCGGACGTTTCGAGCCAGACCACCTCGAGCCGCGGGAAGGCGGCCTCGAAGTGCTCGCGCTCGTTGCCGATCTCGAGCACCAGCACGCCGCGTTCGTTCAGGCGCGAAGGCGCGTCGTCCAGCAGCCGGCGCACGAAGTCCATGCCGTCGGTGCCGCCGGCGAGCGCGAGTTCGGGCTCGGCGCGGTATTCGGCGGGCAGGGCGGCCATGCTCGCGCTGTTCACGTAGGGCGGGTTGCACAGCACCAAGTCGTAGGGACCGGGCAGGTTCGCAAGGCCGTCGGATTCGACCAGCCGCACGCGGTCGTCGAGCTGGTGGCGTGTGAGGTTGATCGCGGCCACCTCGAGCGCCTCGCGCGAGATGTCGGCGGCGTCCACCGTGACTTCGGGGTAGGTCAGGGCCGCGATCACCGCGAGGCTGCCGTTGCCGGTGCACAGGTCGAGCACGCGCAGTGTGTGCTCGCCGAGCCAGTAGTCGATGCTGCCGTCGGCGATCAGCTCGGCAATGAAGCTGCGCGGCACGATGGCGCGCTCGTCGACGTAGAACGCAACGCCCTGCAGCCAGGCTTCCTTCGTGAGATAGGCGGCGGGCTTGCGCGTGGCGATGCGCTCGTCGAGCAGGGCCGCCACCTTGGCGGCGTCGGCCGGCGAAACGGCCCGTTCGGCCACCGCGTCGATGTCGTCGAGCGGCAGCTTCAGGCGCCAGAGCACGAGCCAGGCCGCTTCGTCGAAGGCATTGGCGGTGCCGTGGCCGAAGGCGACGCCCGCCTCCGTGAGCCGCGCAGCGCCGGCCTCGATGAGCGCGATGACCGTGCGGACTGGTGCAGCGCTCATGGTGCCTGCGACGCTTCGAGCCGCTCCAGGGTGCGCTTGTAGATGTTCTTGAGCGTCTCGATCTCGGCCACCTCGATGTGCTCGTCGATCTTGTGGATGCTCGCGTTGACGGGCCCGAGCTCGATCACCTGCTTGCAGATCTTGGCGATGAAGCGTGCATCGCTGGTGCCGCCGCTGGTCGAGAGCTCGGTCGCGATGCCGGTCTCGTCGGCGATCGCGGCCTGCACGGCCGTGACGAGCTCGCCCGGCGGCGTGAGAAAGGGCAGGCCGCCGACGGTCCAGGCGAGCGTGCAGTCGACGCCATGCGCATCGAGCACCGCCTGCACCCGCTGCTGCAGCGATTCGGGCGTCGATTCGGTCGAGAAGCGGAAGTTGAAGTCGATCACCGCGCTGCCCGGGATCACGTTGCTCGCGCCGGTGCCCGCATGGAAGTTGCTGATCTGCCAGCTCGTGGGCTGGAAGTAGTCGTTGCCGGCGTCCCAGCCGCCCGCGGCGTTGATGGCCACGAGCTCGGCCAGCGCAGGCGCGACCGCATGCACCGGGTTCTTCGCGAGGTGCGGATAGGCGATGTGGCCCTGCACGCCGTTCACGGTGAGCCTGCCGCTCATGGTGCCGCGGCGGCCGTTTTTGATCATGTCGCCGCAGCGCTCGACGGCCGTGGGCTCGCCGACGATGCAGTAGTCGATGGTTGCACCGCGCGCGGCCAGCGCATTGCAGACGACGACGGTGCCGTCGAGCGCGGGGCCTTCCTCGTCGCTCGTGAGCAGCAGCGCGAGCGCGAGCGTCGGCTCGGGCGTGGCCTGCAAAAATTCTTCGATGGCCACCACGAAGGCGGCGACCGAGGTCTTCATGTCGCAGGCGCCGCGGCCGTAGAGCCTGCCGCCGCGGTGCGTGGGCGTGAACGGGTGGTTGGTCCACTGGTCGAGCGGGCCGGTCGGCACCACGTCGGTGTGGCCGGCAAAGACGAGCGTTTTGGTTTTGGCCGACGCACCGGCGGGGCGGCGCACCGCCCAGAGGTTGGTCACGCGGAAGTCGGCCGGACCGCTCTCGATGATCTCGAGCGTGAAGCCCAGCGCGGCCAGCCGCTCGCCGACGATCCGTTGGCAGCCCGCATCGTCGGGCGTGACGGAAGGGCGCGAGATGAGTTGTTCGGCAAGCTGGAGCGTTCGGGACATGGCGCTGGAAGAGGAAGGGCAATCTTTTTCAGGAACACCGCGGAACCGGCTTTGCCGGGCCGCTGGTGTTGCCCCCGGCGAGGGGGGTGGCGGAGCGACACGCAGTGCGCGCAGCCTGGGGGAGAGTCAAAATTTCACGTCGAGCGTGATGTCGGTGAACGTGGGTTCCTCGACCTGGTCCATGAGGCTGCGCTCGTCGGCCTGCGCCTTGGGCGCGGCGCGGTTCTGCAGCCGCCACATCAGGTTGGTGGGAGAGTCGGCATGGGCCAGGCCTTCCTCGCGCGTGATGCGGTT
>CAMLCW010000306.1 GCA_946478645.1 uncultured Variovorax sp. | reverse complement strand
GGCGGCACGTTGAAGACATGGCCCACCAACTGCTCGCGCTGCGCCTCCGTGGCGGCGAACTGCAGCTCGGCGCCGGCGGCACTGCGGCCCGCGAGCCGCGCCTTGAGCCATCCGACCGACTCGACATGGACCTCGAGCGGCTGCCCCACGCGCAGCCGCTTGAGCGGCGCGCGGGCTTCGAGCAGCGCGCCGTCGGGCGCGATGTTCACGAAGCGCGCTTCGCCCTCGCCGTCGGCGGTGCGCACGCGGGTGCGCGCACGCCAGGGAAAGCGCTCTTCCCCATCGCCGCGCGGCAGGTCGACGCAGGCCATCAGCGCGGCCAGGCAGAGCACCAGCGCAATGCCGGTCCACACGAGGTTGAGCTCGTCGCCCGGCGTGAGCGCCTCGCCGCCGAGCGCGA
This sequence comes from uncultured Variovorax sp., assembly GCA_946478645.1. The sequence continues at coordinate 5,810 of CAMLCW010000306.1, read as the reverse complement.
CGGACGCGGCACCCAGCTGCAGCGCCACCAGCAGCCCGCCGAAGATGGCGACCAGCTTCCAGTGCACCACCGTCCTGGTGCGGTCGAGCCCCTTCGCAGTGACCTTGAACGGGCGCCCGAACGGCCGCAGCATCGCGCTCGCGAGCGTGCTCGTGACCGCCATGGCCGCGACCAGCTGGCTCACCTCGCTGAACACCGGCAGGCAGCGCCGCTCGCTGATCCAGTAGCTGTAGGCCCAGAACATCATCAGCGGCGGCAGGCCGTAAGCGGCAAAGGCCTGCGGCGTGGCATGGAACACCGAGACGCCCGCATACCAGTAGAGCGCGGGCGCGAGCATGACCATGGCCATGAACGGCTTGCCCAGCCAGTGCATCAGGCCGTGCAGGAAGTGCAGCCGCGCCGAGAGGCTATAGCCGCGCCCTCGCAGCGGCCCGGCGGGCAAGAGCGCCAGCTGCACCGTACCGAGCGCCCAGCGGCTGCGCTGGTTGATGTAGTCGATGATGCTCTCGGCCGACAATCCATTCGACAGGCGCTCGCCGAGCCAGCGCGTGATGTGGCCGTGGCGCAGCAGCAGGTAGGTGGTGTGGATGTCCTCGCAGACGCTGCCCACCGGAAAGCCGCCCGCCGCGGTGATCAGGTCGCGCCGCACGATGAACGAGGTGCCGACGCAGAACGCCGAATCGACCGCGTCCTTGGCGGGCTGCAGCACGTCGAAGAACACGCGCTGCTCGTCGACCCAGCTGTCGGTCGCGCGCAGGTTGTGCTGGATCGGATCGGCGTTGTAGTAGAACTGCGGCGTCTGCACCAGCCCCACGCGGCGGTCCGAGAACAGGCCCAGCATGCGGTAGACGATGTTGCGCTGCGGCGCGAAGTCGGCGTCGAGCACCAGGATGTACGGCGCGTTGGTCACCTCGGCCGACAGCTTGAGGCCGTTGTTCATATTGCCCGCCTTGGCATGACTGTTGTCGGGCCGGCGCGCATAGTTCACGCCACGGCGCGCGCAGTAGTCGCGCAGCCAGTCGCGCCGGGTGTCGTCGAGCACCCAGACGGCGAGCCGCGGATAGTCGATCGCCTGCGCCGCGATGATGGTCTTCTCGAGCACCGCCAGCTCCTCGTTGTAGGTGCAGATGAACACGTCCACCGCCGGCACCCGGTCGCCGCGGCCCCGCAGCATCGCCTCGCCGCGGTCCGCCAGCGGGCGGTTGTCGCGCGTGCGCAGCAGCATGTGGATCGACATCAGCGTGTAGGCCACGGCGGTCATCTCGAAGAACAGGAACACCCAGGCGAACAGCGTCTCGAAGCCGAGGTCCGACGGCGGCATGGTCGCGACCACGCGCCAGACGGCATAGCGCGCGAGCAGCAGCGCGGTCAGTCCGCCGAACACGGCGCGGTGCGAGATGCGATCGATCCGCGCCCAGGTCATCAGGAGCAGCGCCAGCCCCGCGACGAGTGCGTTGAGCTGGAACTCCGGTTGGGCGATCAGGCTGGACATGATGAATTGGCTCCTGCGGCTGCGGCGGTCTTACCGGTGAAGGGGTTGAAACCCGTGGCGGCCAGTGCGACCCAGGCGGTCGCGCCCAGGTGCGGCCAGCGGTAGTAGAAGAAGTCGGCGCCAGTCGAGTCCGGGCCGATCGCCAGCCCGGTCGAGATGCGCTCGCCCGGCGTGGCGTAGTAGAGGCCGTTGCCGGCGCGCTGCGATGCGAGCAGCCGCCACAACGGCTCGGGCGCGGCACCCTTGCGCGCCACCAGCGTGGCGGCCGCCTGGGCGCTGCCCTCGGTCCAGATGCCGTCCGGCTCGCGCTTGAAGCCATAGCCCTCGCCATGGCGATGGTGCCGGTCGAGCCACTGCAGCCCGCGCGACCAGTCGCACGAGCCCTCGGGCGCCGCCAAAAGCGGCCAGAGCTGCGCGTCGAGGCCCGAGCCTTCGGTGGAGACGGTCGCCCCGTCTTCCTTGGTGCCGATGTAGAAGCGCTGCTCCGATGGGCTCCACATGCGGCGCACGAACGCGAGCGCGGTGCGCGCCTGCTCGCGCTCGGTGTCGGCCTGCGGGCCGGCCGCGCGTGCGGCCCATGCGGCGGCCATGGCGATGTCGATGTTGTGCTCGGTCGACTTCCAGGTCTGCGGCCGCTGCGCGTGGTCCCAGCCGTACCAGCCGCCGTTGTAGCCGTCGGGCGCGTTCTTCGCGCGCGTGCGCTGCTCGATCCAGCCGAGCAGCTTGCGCGCAGGGGCCAGGTAGGTGGGCGAGGAAGGGTCGGCCTCGTGCAGGTTCAGCAGCAACAGCGCGGCCCAGGCCACGTTGCCGGTGGCCGTGCTGACCTGGTAGGCATCGGCGATCCACTGGTTCTTGCCGGCGTCCCAGCGGCCCGGCAGCGCCGCCTTGTCCTCGGTCATCGGGCCTGCGCGATAGGCATTGCGCACACGGCCGTCGGGCATGGCGGGATCACGCGCCATCGCGCGCACCACCGCGTCGCCGATGCGCCGTGCCGAGGCCGCATCGCCGCAGGCCAGCAGCGCGATGCCTGCGAGCGCGTTGTCGTAGGTGAAGGCCACGCCCTGAAGCGCGGGCTCCAGCGGCGGCCCCTGGCTGCCTTCGGCGAGGCGGTAGCTGGTGAGGAACAGCGGGCCCGAAGTGGCGCCCTTCTGGTCTTCGACCACGGCGCGCCGCAGGCCCTCGCAGCTTTGCCGCGCCAGCTGCTGCTGCGTGGCCCCGGGCTGCGCCAGTGCGGCCGTGGCCGCGCAGGCGAGGGCCAGCGCAACGGGAATGGAAGCGATCGGCTTCATGCCGTTTCTCCCCGCTCAGGACTTCAGCGTGGCCGAGACCACCTTGCCCGGCGCACACAGGTTCGCCCTGCCCTCGGCCGGCGCCGCCGGCTGCGTCTGGCCCTCGATGCGCGCCACGGCATAAACCGAGCCCTGCTCCGCATACGGGAAGGGCACGCTGTAGGTGCTCTGCAGCGCCTCCGAGGCTTCGGGCAGCAACTGCTCCACGCGCGCCGGCACCATCCGGGCGCTGTCTTCGAACTTCACTTCGAGCAGCGAGCCGATGCCCAGCCGCTTGGCCACGCGCGCCGGAAACACCGCCACCACGCCGAGCCGGCTGCAGTCGGTCACGCGCACCAGCGACGCGCCGGCCGTGACGTAGGCGCCCACGGGCGCGAGCACCGTGTGCACCTGGCCCGCCTGCGTCGCCTTGATCTCGTACGACGAGAGCTTCTCGACGCGGCTTCGCTCCTCTTCCTCGAGCTGCCTGACCTGCTTGAGCTGCTGAAAGATCGCCGCGCCGTCCTGCTGCGCACGCCCCACGCTGTTGCGCAGCGCCTCGCGGCGGCTCGAGAGCGTCTGGAACAGGTTGTTGCCGCCATCGCCCACGAAGGCACCCTGCCCCGCGCTCGCCACCGTCTGCACCTGGCCCGTGAAGGCCTGCTCCGCCACCGCCGCGTTGGCGCGCGCCGTGTTGAGCTGGGCCAGCGAGGCGTTCATCACCTGCTCGCTGATCGCGCCCTGCTCGAGCAGCGCCTGGTTCGTGCGGACCTTGTTCTCCTGCTCGTCCACCACGCTGTGCGCCACGTCGCGCTTGCGCCGCGCGATCTGCCACGACTCCCAGGCCTGCGCCAGCGACGCCTCGCGGTGCACGCTGGCCTCGCGCCCGACCGAGCGCATCTCCTGGTTGTCAGCCTTGTACTGGTTGGCAAGCTGCGCCAGCTGGCTTTGCAGCGCGAGGTGCTGCGAACGCAGCTGGGTGAGGATTTCCTGGCTCACCGTCGGGTTGCGCACCGTCGCGACCAGCGCACCGGCTTCCACTGTGTCGCGTGCATGCACCGACATCTGCGCCACCACCCCGTTGATCGGCGAGGTGATCAGCGTCACCGGTGCCTGCAGCACCGCCCGCGTGGCCTTCGACGACAACAGCGGCTGCACCAGCGTCGAGATCATCAGCCACAGCACGAAGGCCAAGAGCGCATAGGCCGCGAGCTTCGGGACGAAGGCCCCCGCCTGCCGGCGGCGATCGGTGAAGGGAACCTGCTTCGGTTTGAGTTTTGGTTTCGAGACAAACATGGTCACCTCTCGTGCAAGACGAAACAGCAGCGCCGAACGAACGGCGCGACATTTCAATGAAAGAAGAGTGGATCCGGCCACCTGAAGCGACCGACCTCGTCCGCTGCTGCGGCGCCATTCCAAGGTAAGGCGGAACCCTGATGGCGGCTGCTTCGGGAGGAAACAAGCTGTGAAAACTTCACATCTGCACAACGCCGATGTTCGGGCGAAGGTCCTACATCTGCGTCGGAGAGGGCGCAATTGACGACGAAGGGCCTCTTTTGGCAAGCGAATGCGCGGCTCATGCATGCGCCACGGGGAGAAAGCCAGGCTCTGCGCGAATGGGGGCGAGTCGGGCGCAGCGGCAAGTGCCTCGGCATCGGTGACGAGGAACCGGCGGATTTGAAGATTCAGTAACGATACGGATCGTGTCGGCGGGCGTTTGTCGGTCTCGGCACGCGAACACATCCAGGTTTTGCGCGCTCCCGAGTGAGAATCGAGCGAACGCAACCCCGCACTCATGCGCCTCCTGCTCACTCTCCCCCTGCTGCTGGCCGCCTTTTCCGCTTCAGCGGCGCCGCCTGTCTACCGATGCGAGACGGCAGGCAAAGTCAGCTACTCCGACGCCCCCTGCGTCGGCGCGAAAGTGATCGACGCCACACCCAACCAAGGCATCGATCAGATGTCAGGCAAGTCGCGCAAGGGGCGCGACGTGCAGCGCACGGAAATCAACCACGCCTTCGACGACGCACTGCGCCCGCTCACAGGAAAGTCGCGCGAGCAAATGGACGTGATGCGCCAGAGAATCAAGCTGTCCGCTCGCGACCAGGGCGAGTGCCGGCAATTGGATGCTCGGCTGCCCGAGATCGAAGAAGCGACGCGGCGCGATACCGGCGCGTCGAAGGCCAAGGCCGACGTAGCCCTGTACCAGGCGCGCAAGCGCTATTTCGACCTGAAGTGCTGATGGCGCCTGCGAGGGGCGATGAGCCACAGGGGTGGCTGGCGGAGAGTGTGACCACTAGGCGGAACCCAGCAGGACGCCTCACGCAGACTCATCTGCGACCAGTCCTTCAATGGCGATCATTCGAACGACCTCTTCAGCAAGGAGCAGATCGTCTCACCGAATCGCACAGTTCCAGATGGGTACGTGGATGGGTTGGTCCTATGACCCAGACAGCCCCCTTCATTTGACCTTGATCCCGGACTCCGCAGCGACAGACCACAAGTAGTTAGTAAACGCCGAACAAGACACGAGCATGAACTGTGCGTCTGCGTGCGTAACGGTGACCCCCTCTTCGGTCAACGCATGCCTGATACCTCCGTCATCACTGGTCCACCCATAGAGCTTCGTCAGCGCCGCCTCGAAGGCTTGGTGCAGAGGCTTCACTTTCTTGATCGCCTTCAGACAATCGCCTAAGGTCGCCTTCGGCATGCCTGCAATGGCTTGGCAAGCCGCTTCAACAGCCGAAATCGATTCTTTGATCGAGTTGCGGTAGTCAGGCGCCTTGCGGTCAGCCAGCAACGCCAACGCAGTACTCAAATGCTCTCGGACGGCCTTGGTCGATTTTTCCAGTGCTGTCTCGATCGCTTGGATCTCTGCTGGCGCTGTGACAGGCACCAAGAGCTGGTCTACAAATCGGTAGCCGCAGCTCTGCTGAATAAAGATGAAATTCAAGGCCTTGCACAAGTTCTCACGCCATGCCTCACGGGAGAACCGCACGATCGCGTCAAGAAGATCCAGTGCTTGCAGTGGAGGCCCCGTGAGGATGACTGTG
>CAMLCW010000305.1 GCA_946478645.1 uncultured Variovorax sp. | reverse complement strand
GCAGCGCCACGCTGACGGTGGAATCGCCCACGGTCTTGATCGGGCCGTTGGGCAGGCGCACTTGCGACTTGGCAACCTTGTAGCCCTGCTTGCCGAGCTCTTCGGCGATGTCGCCGTTGGTGACCGAACCGAACAGGCGGCCGTCGACGCCGGCCTTCTGCGTCAGCTTGACGGTCGTGCCGCCGAGCTTCTCGCCCTGGGCTTGCGATTCGGCCAGCTTGGCAGCGGCGGCCTTTTCGAGTTCGGCGCGCTTGGCTTCGAACTCGGCCTTGTTGGCAGCGGTGGCGCGGCGGGCGCGGCCCGTCGGGATCAGGAAGTTGCGGGCGTAGCCGTCCTTGACCTTGACGATGTCGCCGAGGGCGCCGACGTTCAGGACCTTGTCCAGAAGAATGATTTGCATGGTCGGGCTCCTTAGACGCGGTGCTGGTCGCTGTAAGGCACCATCGCGAGGAAGCGGGCGCGCTTGATCGCGGTGTTGAGCTGGCGCTGGTAGATCGCGCGCGTGCCGGTCAGGCGCGCGGGGATGATCTTGCCGTTTTCGCTGATGAAGTCACGCAGCGTGTCGATGTCCTTGTAGTCGATCTCTTCGACACCGGCGACCGTGAAGCGGCAGAAACGCTTGCGCTTGAACAGCAGCGACTGGGTGTTGCGCTTCGGGCGCTTGTCTTTGTTGAATTTCTTGAACGTGGCCATTTCGGGACCTCTTTTCGAAAATTAATCTTGCTGAAAATCCAGGATGTGCAGGACCGGATGCTTGCCGTTGCCCGGTGTCGCGAGAAAGCCCTGAAAACGCCAGAGGCTCCCCATCGACTGCGTTGCGAGCCGCTCGGCGATCGCGCCGAAGGCCACGGCCTTGAGGGCCGTCTTCACCTGCCTGGCTTTTCCTGCCTCCTGCCGCGTCGATTCGTGTTCGAGCTTCAGGTCGATGGCGGGAAGGCCGGCCGGCGTGTATCGCAAGGCTCCGAGTTCGGCAACCGCGGCGGTCAGCAGAAGCTGATTCGCACCGGTTGCCGCAGCAGCGGCGGCGGTCACGCCATCAGCTGTTGTTGTTGGCGGCGTATTCGGCCTGCTGAGCCTTGCGGGCTTCTTCGCGCTCGACCGTCTTCATCATCGACGAAGGACCGGTTTCGGCCTTCTTCTTCTGGACCGTCAGATGGCGCAGCACGGCGTCGTTGAACTTGAACGCATGCTCGAGCTCGCCCATCACGGCTTGTTCAGCCTCGATGTTGACGCACAGGTAGTGCGCCTTGTTGAGCTTGTTGATCTGGTAGGCCAGCTGGCGGCGGCCCCAGTCTTCAACGCGGTGGACCTTGCCGCCGCCGGCCGTGATCAGGCCCTTGTAGCGCTCCAGCATGGCCGGAACTTGCTCGCTCTGATCCGGGTGGATCAGCAAAATGATTTCGTAGTGACGCATGGCACTCCTTGTGGATTCTTCCGTGGAAGAGGAAAAGCCACCTGCAGCGTCGGGCGCAGTGTGGCAAGGCAAAGCCGGCGATTATAGCCCTGAAGCGAGCACTGCGGCAAATCGAAGCGCCGCTCAGTCGTTGAGGGCCTGATCGAGTGCGGCGGCCTTCTCGGGTCCGACCGCGGCGCGGATCTTGGGCGCGAGCGCGAGCAGGTCCTCGTAGCCCGTGGTGCCCTCGACCTGGAGATTGAGCCGGAAGCCCCTGAGCCCGAGGCTGCCCGTAAGCTGGGTGGCGATCGGGTAGGCATCCTTGTAGCGCTGCTGCCTGCTGCGGCCCGGCGCTGGCGCGCCGGTCGCGGCCGCGGCAACCGGTGAAGCGGGCGCTGCGGCCTCGGCCGCCGGCGCACTGCTGGCGCTGCCGTGGGCGCCGCCCCCGGGCGCTTCGAGCAGCCCGAGCGCAACCATCTGGTCGACGTCGTCACGCACGATGCCCATGCCGCCGGCCAGCACCTCCTCGACCGAACGCTTGCCGTCGAACAGGATGAAAGCCGAGCGCTGGCGCGGCGACAGCGCCGCCGAACGCTCCTTGAAGGCCAGTTGCCCGGCCGGTGTCTTGACGAGAATCATGTGGTCTTCCCCTTCCGGGATACGCCCGTGAATCTCTCAAGTCTGTCACCAAAAACGCATTTTGTTTCAAAAATGCGCGTCGGCCACGGGAATCCCCGCATGGGGATTTCCGCTAGCCAGGTGGGTCAGCGCTTGGCGAGTTGCTGCCAGGTGTCGATCACGCTGTCGGGGTTGAGCGAGATCGACTGAATGCCCTGCTCGGCCAGCCAGAGCGCGAAGTCCGGATGGTCGCTGGGGCCCTGCCCGCAGATGCCGACGTACTTGCCCTCGGCCTGGCAGGCCTTGATGACGCGGCTCAACAGCGCCTTGACGGCGGGGTCGCGCTCGTCGAAGTCGGCCGCCAGCAGTTCGAGGCCCGAGTCGCGGTCGAGGCCGAGCGTGAGCTGGGTCAGGTCGTTCGAGCCGATCGAGAAGCCATCGAAGTACTTGAGAAACTCTTCCGGCAGCACGGCGTTGCTCGGCACCTCGCACATCATGATCAGCTTGAGCTCGTTCTCGCCGCGCTTCAGGCCGTGCTCGGCCAGGAGGCCGGTCACGCGCTCGGCCTGGCCGAGCGTGCGCACGAACGGCACCATGATCTGCACGTTGACCAGGCCCATGTCGTTGCGCACGCGCTTGAGCGCCTCGCATTCCATCGCGAAGGCTTCGCCGAAGTCCTTGCTCAGGTAGCGCGCGGCACCGCGGAAGCCCAGCATCGGGTTCTCTTCCTCGGGCTCGTAGCGGCTGCCGCCGATCAGCTTGCGGTATTCGTTCGACTTGAAGTCCGACAGGCGCACGATCACCTGTTTGGGCCAGAACGCGGCCGCGATGGTCGCGATGCCCTCGGCCACCTTGTCGACGTAGAAGGCGCGCGGCGAGGCATGGCCCCGGGCCACCGATTCGACGGCCTTCTTCAGGTCGTTGTCGACGTTGGGATAGTCGAGGATCGCCTTCGGGTGCACGCCGATGTTGTTGTTGATGATGAACTCGAGGCGGGCCAGGCCCACGCCGTGGTTCGGCAGCTGCGCGAAGTCGAAGGCCAGCTGCGGGTTGCCGACGTTCATCATGAGCTTGATGTCGATCTCGGGCATCACGCCGCGCTGCACCTCGGTGACCTCGGTCTCGAGCAGGCCGTCGTAGATGAAGCCGGTGTCGCCCTCGGCGCAGCTCACGGTGACGAGCGTGCCGTCCTTCAGCAGGTCGGTCGCGTCGCCGCAGCCCACCACGGCGGGAATGCCGAGTTCGCGCGCGATGATGGCCGCGTGGCAGGTTCGCCCGCCCCGGTTGGTCACGATGGCGGCGGCGCGCTTCATCACCGGCTCCCAGTTCGGGTCGGTCATGTCGGTCACGAGCACGTCGCCGGCCTGCACCTTGTCCATCTCGCTGATGCTGTGCACCAGGCGCACCGGGCCGGTGCCGATCTTCTGGCCGATGGCACGGCCTTCGGCCAGCACCGCGCCCTTGCCCAGCAGCTTGTAGCGCTGCTCGGCCTTGCCCTGCTGCTGGCTCTTCACCGTCTCGGGGCGCGCCTGCAGGATGTAGAGCTGGCCGTCGGTGCCGTCCTTGCCCCACTCGATGTCCATCGGGCGGCCATAGTGCTCCTCGATCACGAGCGCGTATTTGGCGAGCTGCTCGACGTCTTCGTCGGTCAGCGAGTAGCGGTTGCGCTGCTCGGCCTTGACGTCGGTGGTCTTCACGAGCTTGCCGGTGGCCTTTTTCTCCTCGGGCGTCGCGAACTCCATCTGGATCAGCTTGGAGCCGAGGTTGCGACGGATCACCGCGCGCTTGCCCGCGCGCAGCGTGGGCTTGTGGACGTAGAACTCGTCGGGGTTGACGGCGCCCTGCACCACCGTCTCGCCGAGGCCGTAGCTCGAGGTGATGAACACCACGTCCTCAAAGCCGGACTCGGTGTCGATGGTGAACATCACGCCGGCCGCGCCGAGGTCGGAGCGCACCATGCGCTGCACGCCCGCCGACAGCGCGACCACGTCGTGCGCGAAGCCCTTGTGCACGCGGTAGCTGATGGCGCGGTCGTTGTAGAGGGAGGCGAAGACCTCCTTCATCTTGTGCAGCACGTCGTCGATGCCGACCACGTTGAGGAAGGTCTCCTGCTGGCCTGCGAACGAGGCGTCGGGCAGGTCTTCGGCGGTGGCCGAGGAGCGCACCGCGAACGAGGCGGAGGGATTGCCTTCGCTGAGCTTCGCGAAGGCGTCGGCGATTGCCTTCTGCAGGTCGGCCGGGAAAGGCTGGGCCTCGACCATGGCGCGGATCTCGGCGCCGGCGGCAGCCAGCGCGCGCACGTCCTCGGTGTCGAGCGCGGCAAGCCTCTTGCTGATCTTGTCGGCGAGGCCGTCGTGCGCCAGGAACTGGCGGAACGCATGCGCCGTCGTCGCAAAGCCCGTGGGCACCCGCACGCCCTGTGGCAGCTGCGAAATCATCTCGCCGAGGCTGGCGTTCTTGCCGCCGACCGACTCGACGTCGGTCATCCTCAGGTTTTCAAACGGTACGACCAGGGCGGTCGCGTCGAAAAGTGCAGACATGGGAAAGCTCCAGAAGTTGAAACCGGTGCTGCATGCAGGCGGCGCGGCACGATCGTTCTCGTTGCTCTGGGTGCGGGCGCGGTGTGCATGAGGAAGAAGAATTCTGATACGGGGAAGCGGATTCCCGATAATGGGCCGGATTGTAGGGGGGCGGGATGGCCCGCGCCGCAGGACAAGGCCGCAAGACATGACCACACGCACAGTTTTCTTCATTTCCGACGGCACGGGCATCACCGCCGAGACCTTCGGCAACGCCGTGCTGGCGCAGTTCGAGATGAAGCCGCGCCATGTGCGGCTGCCCTTCACCGACACCGTCGACAAGGCGCATCAGGCGGTGCGGCAGATCAACCACACGGCCGAGATCGAGGGCGTGCGGCCGATCGTCTTCACCACGCTGGCCAATATGGAGGTGCTCGAGGTGATCGAGACCGGCTGCAAGGGCATGCTGCTCGACATGTTCGGCACCTTCGTGCGGCCGCTCGAGATCGAGCTGGCGATGAAGTCGAACCACCGCATCGGCCGCTTCAGCGATGTCAGCAAGAGCAAGGAGTACGACGCGCGCATCGCGGCGATCGACTTCAGCCTGGCCCACGACGACGGGCAGAGCAACCGCGACCTCGAGGGCGCCGACGTGATCCTGGTCGGCGTGAGCCGCAGCGGCAAGACGCCGACCTCGCTCTACCTGGCGATGCAGCACGGCCTGAAGGCGGCCAACTACCCGCTGATCCCAGAGGATTTCGAGCGCCGCCAGTTGCCGCCCGCGCTGATGCCGCATCGCAAGAAGATCTTCGGCCTCACGATCCAGCCCGAGCGCCTGAGCCAGATCCGCAACGAGCGCCGGCCCGACTCGCGCTACGCCAGCCTCGAGAACTGCCGCCACGAGGTGAGCGAGGCCGAGGCCATGATGCGCCGCGCGGGCATCCGCTGGCTGTCGACCACGACCAAGTCCATCGAAGAGATCGCCACCACCATCCTGCAGGAGCTCAAGCCCGAGCGGCTCACGTACTGAGCGGCTGACGTACTGCGCCGCCGCGCCCTTCAGCCGAACAGGTACTGGAGCGTGCCGTCGGCGCTGCGCACGGGCTGGCAGGGCATGCCCCAGACGGCTTCGATCAGCGCGGGCTCGAGCACATCGTTTACCGGGCCCTGCCGCACCCCTTCGGCCGCACCGAGCACGACCACGTCGTCGGCATAGCGCCGCGCGAGGTTCAGGTCGTGCAGCACGGCGACCACGCCCACGCCCTGTGCGGCCCGGTCGCGCAGCAGCCGCATCGCGGCATGCTGGTGCGCAAGGTCCAGCGCCGCGGTGGGCTCATCGAGCAGCAGCCAGCGGCTCGTGCCATCGGGGCGCGGATGCCACAGCTGGGCCAGCGCGCGCGCCAGGTGGACCCGGGCCTTCTCGCCGCCCGACAGGGTGTTGAGCACGCGCGGCGCAAGCGCGGTGACATCGGTCAGCGCCATCGCTGCGTCGATGATCGCGTCTTCGTCGCGTCCCGGCGCGCGGCGGTGCGGATAACGACCCAGCGCGACGATGTCGCGCGCGCTGAAGTCGAAGGCGACCGCGCTCTCCTGCGGCATCAGTGCACGGCGCAGCGCGAGCGCCGGCATGCCGTGGTCCGCCAGCGCCCGGCCGTCGAGCGCCACGCTGCCCACCGTCGGCGCG
>CAMLCW010000304.1 GCA_946478645.1 uncultured Variovorax sp. | reverse complement strand
ATGCGCTGCGCGAGCGTCATCGCCTCGACCTGGTCGTGCGTGACGAACAGCGAGGTGATGCCGAGCTCTCGGTGCAGCTTCTGGATCTCGAGGCGGGTCTGCGCGCGCAGCTTGGCGTCGAGGTTCGACAGCGGTTCGTCGAACAGGAACACCTTCGGCTCGCGCACGATCGCGCGCCCCATGGCCACGCGCTGGCGCTGGCCGCCCGAGAGCTCGCGCGGCTTGCGCTCGAGCAGGTGGCCGAGCTCGAGGATCTTGGCGGCCTTGTCGACGCGGCGCTTGATCTCGTCGGTCGGCAGCCTGGCGATCTTCAGGCCGTAGGCCATGTTCTTGAACACGCTCATGTGCGGGTAGAGCGCGTAGTTCTGGAACACCATGGCGATGTCGCGCTCGGAGGGTTCGAGCTGGTTCACCACGCGGTCGCCAATGGCGATGTCACCGGCCGAGATCTCCTCGAGGCCGGCCACCATGCGCAGCAGCGTGGACTTGCCGCAGCCCGAAGGCCCGACGATGACGACGAATTCGCCCTTGTTGACCTCGGCCGAGACGCCGTGGATGACCTGGTTGGCCTTGGCGCCCTTGCCGTAGCGCTTGATGACGTTGCGAAAGGAAATGGCTGACATTTTTATTTGGCGTATATCTCAGGTTATGACTGGTGGGCCGAACCGGGAACACCGCGGAACCGGCTTTGCCGGGCCGCTGGTGTTGCCCCCTTGAGGGGGAGGCGGCTACACGAAGTGAGCCGCTTCGGGGGTGGGCTCATTTCTCGGTATCGACCAGGCCCTTGACGAACCAGCGCTGCATCAGCATCACCACGAGCGCCGGCGGCACGAGCGCGAGGATGGCGGTGGCCATCACGAGGTTCCAGTCGACCGCGGCGTCGCCCGAGGCGATCATGCGCTTGATGCCGATCACCACCGGGTACATGTCCTCGCTCGTGGTGGCGAGCAGCGGCCACAGGTATTGGTTCCAGCCATAGATGAACTGGATCACGAACAGCGCCGCGATCGAGGTCTGCGACAGCGGCACCAGGATGTCCTTGAAGAAGCGCATCGGCCCGGCGCCGTCCATGCGCGCGGCCTCGACGAGCTCGTCGGGCACCGAGAGGAAGAACTGCCGGAACAGGAAGGTCGCGGTGGCCGAGGCGATCAGCGGAATGGTCAGCCCGGCGTAGGTGTTGAGCATGTTCAGGTCGGCGAGCACCTTGTAGGTGGGCAGGATGCGCACCTCCACCGGCAGCATCAGCGTGACGAAGATCATCCAGAACACGAGCTTCTTGAACGGGAAGCGGAAGTAGACGATGGCAAAGGCCGACAGCAGCGAGATCGCGATCTTGCCGAAGCTGATGACCAGCGCCGTGACGAGGCTGATCCACATCATGCGGCCCACCACCACGCGCGCGCCCTGCGTCTCGGTGCCGAGCAGCGCGGCGGTGTAGTTCTCGACCATGTGCGCGCCCGGCAGCAGGGGCATCGGCACGCGCAGGATCTCGTCGCGCGTGTGGGTCGAGGCCACGAACGCGAGATAGATCGGAAAGGCCACGATCGCGATGCCGAGGATCAGCACCACGTGCGACAGGACGGTCAGGCCGGGCCGGCGTTCAACCATGGCGGATGCTCCGGGAGAAGATCAGGGAAAAGGGGAAGGGAGGATGCGCCATCAGTACTGGACCTTCTTTTCGACATAGCGGAACTGCACCACCGTGAGCCCGACCACGATCACCATCAGCACCACCGACTGCGCGGCCGAGCCGCCGAGGTCGAGCGCCCGGAAGCCGTCGTGCCAGACCTTGTAGACAAGGATCGCGGTGTCGCGGCCCGGGCCGCCTTCGGTGGTGGCGTGCACGATCGCGAAGGTGTCGAAGAAGGCGTAGACCACATTGATCACCAGCAGGAAGAAGGTGGTCGGCGACAGCAGCGGGAACTGGATGGTCAGGAAGCGCCGAAGCGGACCGGCGCCGTCGATCGCGGCGGCTTCGATCAGCGCCTTGGGGATCGACTGCAGCCCGGCCAGGAAGAACAGGAAGTTGTAGGAGATCTGCTTCCAGATCGCGGCCACCACGATCAGCGACAGCGCCTGGTTCGAGTTGAGCAGGTGGTTCCAGTCCACGCCGATCCAGCGCAGGCCGTAGCTCACCACCCCGATGCTCGGCGAGAACATGAACACCCACAGCACACCCGCGATGGCCGGTGCCACCGCGTAAGGAATGATCAGGAAGGTCTTGTAGACGAGCGAGCCGCGCAGGATGCGGTCGGCGAAGATCGCGAGCATCAGCGACAGCGCGATGCCGATGCCGGCCACCAGCACCGAGAACAGCGCCGTCACCTTGAACGACTCGATGTAGGCCGGGTCGTCGAACAGCGTCTTGAAATTCTCGAGGCCGACGAAGACGGTGGAGGTGCCGAACGCGTCCTCGGTCTGCAGCGACTGCCAGATGGCCTGGCTCGCGGGCCAGAAGAAAAACACCAGGATCACCGCCATTTGCGGTGCGATCAGCAGCCATGGCAGCCATGCCGACCGGAACAGAACGCGTTTTTCCATAGCCCCTCGAATCCCTCAAAAAACGAAACGCCCGCCCCACGGCTTTTTGCTGTGGCGGGCGGGCGAGTCTACTTCGGCGCCGGCGCCGAACGGTGCTCAGCCTTTATTTGCCTTTTGAAAGCGCTCGAGCTGTTCGTTGCCGCGCTTCACGGCGGCGTCGAGCGCCTCCTTGGCGCTGCGCTTGCCGGCCCAGATCTGCTCGGTCTCCTCATCGATGATGGTGCGGATCTGCACGAAGTTGCCCAGACGCACGCCGCGCGACTTGTCGGTGGTCTTGCGGATCATCTGCGTCACGGCCACGTCGGTGCCCGGCTTCTCCTTGTAGAAGCCCGAGGCGTCGGTCAGCTTGTAGGCGGCCGTGGTGATCGGCAGGTAGCCGGTACGCTTGTGGCTTTCGGACTGCACCTTGGTGTCGGACAGGAAGGTGAAGAAGCTGGCCACGCCCTTGTAGTGGTCGGCCGGCTTGCCCGACATGACCCAGAGGCTGGCGCCACCGATCACGGTGTTCTGCGGCGCGCCCTTCACGTCGGGGTAGTAGGGCAGGGTGGAGATGCCGTACTTGAACTTGGCGTCCTTGGCCACGCGGGCGTACAGGCCGGACGAGCCGGTCATCATCGCGCACTCGCCCGAGGGGAACGCGGCGTCGGCCGTGTTGTTGCGGCCCTTGTAGACGAAGGTGCCGTCCTTCGACATCTTGGCCAGGTTCTCGAAGTGCTTCACCTGCAGCGGCGAGTTGAAGGCCAGGCGCGCCGAGGTGCCGCCGAAGCCGTTGTTCTGCGTCGCGTACAGGGTGTTGTGCCAGGCCGAGAAGCTCTCGAGCTGGGTCCAGCTCATCCAACTGGTGGTGAAGGGGCACTTGTGGCCGCTCGCCTTGAGCTTGTCGGCCGCGGCGATCACTTCGGGCCAGGTGGTGGGCGCCTTCTCGGGGTCGAGGCCGGCCGCCTTGAACGCGTCCTTGTTGTAATAGAAGATGGTCGTCGAGCTGTTGAACGGGAAGCTCAGCATCTGGCCGTTGGCCGCGGTGTAGTAGCCCGACACGGCGGGCACGTAGACGCTGGGGTCGAACTTGGCGCCACCCGAATTCATGACCTCGCCCACGGGCTTGATCGCGCCCTTGGAGGCCATCATGGTGGCGGTGCCGACCTCGAACACCTGCAGGATGTCGGGCGCATTGCCGGCGCGGAAGGCGGCGATCGCGGCGGTCATCGACTCGTCGTACTGGCCCTTGTAGGTCGCGACGATCTTGTAGTCCTTCTGGCTCTCGTTGTATTGCTTGGCGAGGTCATTGACCCATTCGCCGAGCGGACCGCTCATGGAATGCCACCACTGGATCTCGGTCTGGGCATGGGCCGGGAAGGCCAGCGTGGCGGCCAGCGCCGACGTCGCGGCGAGCAAAGGAAAACGCATCAAGGAAGACTCCTGTGGAAGAAAAAGCAAAGCGCGGATGCTAGGCGATCCGTGTGACATTCGGCACACATTGGCGCACGGACGGGCGCCACCTTCCACCCGGGAAAACCCCTTTGGCGCCAGGCTCCCCCGGCGCCGTGAGGCGTCGTGCTGCGCTGCACCATGCTAGGATCGTTTTTACCTTTTTCGGCCTGGGCCGTCGCCGCGGCCGGGCCATCTGCGAGCACGCCATGACGAGCAAGACTTCCCTCGATAAAAGCCGGATCAAGTTCCTTTTGCTCGAGGGCATCCACCCTTCGGCCGTGGAGGTGCTGCGCGGCGCGGGCTACACCCAGGTCGAGGCGCTGCCCGGCGCGCTGCCCGACGCGGAGCTCAAGGCCAGGATCGCCGACGTGCATTTCCTCGGCATCCGCTCGCGCACGCAGCTCACGGCCGAGGTCTTCGCCGCGGCCCAGAAGCTGGTGGCCGTGGGCTGCTTCTGCATCGGCACCAACCAGGTCGACCTGGAAGCCGCGCGCGAGCATGGCGTGGCGGTGTTCAATGCGCCGTATTCCAACACCCGTTCGGTGGCCGAGCTCGTGCTCGCCGAGGCGATCCTGCTGTTGCGCGGCGTGCCCGAGAAGAGCGCGGTGGCGCACCGCGGCGGCTGGCTCAAGTCGGCCGAGAACGCCTTCGAGATTCGCGGCAAGACGCTCGGCATCGTGGGCTACGGCTCCATCGGCGCGCAGCTGTCGGTGCTGGCCGAGGCGCTGGGCATGCAGGTGGCGTTCTACGACGTGGTCACCAAGCTGCCGCTGGGCAATGCGCGCCAGGTGCGCGACCTGCACCAGCTGCTGGCGCAGAGCGATATCGTGACGCTGCACGTGCCCGAGACGCAGGCCACGCAATGGATGATCGGCGCGGCCGAGATCGCCGCCATGAAGCCCGGCGCGATCCTGATCAACGCCTCGCGCGGCACGGTGGTCGAGATCGAGCCGCTGGCCGAGGCGCTGAAGCAGAAGAAGCTGCTGGGCGCCGCGGTCGACGTGTTCCCGGTCGAGCCGCGCAGCAACAAGGACGAGTTCCAGTCGCCGCTGCGCGGGCTCGACAACGTCATCCTCACGCCGCACATCGGCGGCTCGACCATGGAGGCGCAGGCCAACATCGGCCTCGAGGTGGCGGAAAAGCTGGTCAAGTACAGCGACAACGGCACCTCGACCTCGTCGGTCAACTTTCCCGAGGTGGCGCTGCCCGCGCATGCCGGCAAGCACCGGCTGCTGCACATCCACCGCAACGTGCCGGGCGTGCTGTCGGAGATCAACAAGATCTTCTCGGACAACGGCATCAACATCTCGTCGCAGTTCCTGCAGACCAATGAGAAGATCGGCTACGTGGTGATGGACATCGACGCCGCGCATTCCGACCTGGCGCTGGGCAAGCTCGCGAAGGTGCCGGGGACGATCCGCAGCCGGGTGCTTTTCTGACTCTCCGGGGTGCGGCCCCCATCGCCGTGGACAGAGCGTAGGGGATTCCGGATTTGCTCCCTCTCCCTCCGGGAGAGGGCAGGGGTGAGGGCAGCGGCGTCCACGTCACAGCAAGCGCCCGGCAAGCGGTGTGGTGCGCCGCGCCGCCTGCCGGGCGCGCTCCCCAAGGGACAACCGCGCTCCCGCAAGCCAGCCCCGCGCCCCTGCCCTAAAATCCCACCCCCGGCTATGTGGGCGCGCAGCGCCTGGCCGAGGTGCCACCCCCCGATGAATGCTCCGACCGCGTTGACCACGCTGTTGTCGCAGGCCGCAGAGCCTGCCCGACTGCGCGAGATCCCCTACAACTACACCAGCTTCTCCGACCGGGAGATCGTGATCCGCCTGCTGGGCGAGCGCGGCTGGGAACTGCTGCAGACCCTGCGTGCCGAGCGCCGCACCGGCCGGTCGGCACGCATGCTGTACGAAGTGCTCGGCGACATCTGGGTGGTGCAGCGCAATCCCTACCTGGTCGACGACCTGCTCGACAACCCGCGCCGGCGCGGCCAGCTGGTCGACGCGCTCAAGCACCGGCTGGGCGAGGTCCAGAAGCGCCGCACGCCCGACAGCGACATGCCGCGCGACCAGCTCGTGGGCGAACTCACCGCGCTCGTCGGCGAGGCCGTGGCCGCCTTCGACACCGCCTTCCGCGACGTGGCCGCGCTGCGCCGCAAGGCCACGCGCGTGCTCGGGCGGCTGACCGCCAAGGACAACATCAAGTTCGACGGTCTCTCGCGCGTGTCGCACGTCACCGACGCCACCGACTGGCGCGTGGAGTATCCGTTC
>CAMLCW010000303.1 GCA_946478645.1 uncultured Variovorax sp. | reverse complement strand
CCGGCGCCGGCTCCTGCGGCCGCTCCCCCACCTGCACCGGCCCGCGCACCCGCCCCTGCGGCCGCGCCGGCGGGCAGCCGCGTCTTCCAGCCGCTGCACGCCACGCCGCCCGGCGCGGGCAATCCGGTCGACGTCGAACGCATCCTCGACGTGCCGGTGCAGCTCACGGCCGAGCTCGGCCGCACGCGCATCACCATCAAGAGCCTGCTGCAGCTGTCGCAGGGTTCGGTGGTGGAGCTCGACGGCCTGGCCGGCCAGCCGCTCGACGTGCTGATCAACGGCTACCTGATCGCGCAGGGCGAGGTGGTGGTGGTGAACGAGAAGTACGGCATCCGGCTGACCGACATCGTCACGCCCTCCGAACGCATGCAGAAGCTCGGCCGGTCATGAAGCCTTTCGTGCGATGGTTCCGGCACGCGGCCATGGCCGCAACGGCCGGCGCCTGGAGCCTGGCTGCGCGCGCCGCACAGGCCGCGCTCCCCACGGTGCCCACGCCGGTCGACAGCGCCGCGGCGCCCGCGGTCGGCGCCGCGGGCCTGCTGCAGGCCGGCTTCGGCATGTTCGCGGTGCTGGGCCTGATCTTTCTCTGCGCCTGGGCGGCCCGCCGCTTCGGACTGCAGCGCCTCGGCAGCGGCCACCTGGTGAAGGTGGTCGCGAGCACCATGGTCGGCCAGCGCGAGCGCGTGGTCGTGGTGGAAGTCGGCGGCCAGTGGCTGGTGCTCGGCGTCACGTCGAACCAGGTCAACACGCTGCATTCGCTGCCCGCGCAGGCCGGCGGCACCGCCCTGCCGGTTTCGCCCGATGCGCGTGACCTGCGCGTTGCGGGCGCGGCCAACCTGTTCGCGCAGAAGCTGCGCGAGTCGCTCGGCCTCAAGCCGCAGCAACCGGGCCGATGATGCGCGTCGCCTCTTTCCGGCGTCTGCGCGGCGCCGCGCTGATGTTGCTGCTCGCGCTGGCGCTGCCCGCGGCCGCCATCGCGCAGGGCCTGCCCGGCGTCACCAGCACGCCCGGCCCGGGCGGCAGCCAGACCTGGTCGCTCAGCGTGCAGACGCTGGTGCTGCTGACCTCGCTCTCGTTCCTGCCCGCGCTGCTGCTGAGCATGACCAGCTTCACACGCATCCTGATCGTGATGGGCCTGCTGCGCACCGCCATCGGCACGCAGTCGTCGCCGCCGAACCAGGTGCTGGTCGGGCTTTCGCTCTTCCTGACCTTCTTCGTCATGTCGCCCGTGTTCGACAAGGCCTACGACGAGGCCTACCTGCCGTTCTCGCAGAACAAGCTCAGCGCCGAGCAGGCGCTCGAGAAAGGCATTGCGCCCTTCAAGTCGTTCATGCTCAAGCAGACGCGCGAGAACGACCTCGCGCTGTTCGCGCGGCTCGCGAAGACGCCCGAGATGCAGGGCCCCGAGGACGTGCCGCTGCGCATCCTGCTGCCCTCGTTCGTGATCAGCGAACTCAAGACCGCGTTCCAGATCGGCTTCACCATCTTCATCCCGTTCCTGATCATCGACCTCGTGGTGGCGAGCGTGCTGATGTCGATGGGCATGATGATGGTGCCGCCCGCCTCCATCGCGCTGCCGTTCAAGCTCATGCTGTTCGTGATGGCCGACGGCTGGCAGCTGCTGATCGGCGCACTGGCCCAGAGCTTCTACGTCTAGAAAGAGATTTTTTCGAATGACGCCCGAATCCGTCATGACCCTGGGCAGCCAGGCGATCCACGTCTCGCTGCTGCTCGGCGCGCCGCTGCTCATCGTCGCGCTGGTGGTGGGCCTGGTCATCAGCATCTTCCAGGCCGCCACGCAGATCAACGAGGCCACGCTGTCCTTCATTCCGAAGCTGCTCGCGGTGTTCGCGGTGCTGGTGATCGCCGGGCCCTGGATGCTCGGGCAGATGCTCGACTACATGCGTGTGCTGTTCTCGAGCATTCCCCAGCTGGTCGCCTGAATGCCTTCGATTCTCTCCGTCACCTCGGCGGAGCTGAGCGCCTGGCTCACTGCCTTTCTCTGGCCGTTCGTCCGCATGCTGGCGCTCGTGAGCACCGCGCCGGTGTTCGGCGAGCCGGGCGTCTCGCGCAACCTCAAGGTGGCGATCGCAGCGCTGCTCGCGGTGGCGATCGCGCCAACGCTGGCGCCGATGCCGCCGGTGCCGGTCGTCTCGGCCGGCGGCGTGTGGATCATCGTCCAGCAGGTGCTCATCGGCGCGGCCATCGGCTTCACCATGCGCATGGTGTTCGCGGCCGTGCTGGCCGCGGGCGAGTACATCGGCCTGCAGATGGGGCTTTCGTTCGCGTCGTTCTTCGACCCCATGGCCGGCGGTGCCACGACGGTGATCGCGCGCTTCCTGCACATGCTCGCGATCCTGATCTTCCTGGCCTTCGACGGCCACCTGCTCATGGTCGCCGCGCTGGCCGAGAGCTTCCACACGCTGCCGATCGCCGATGCGCCGCTGGCGGCGCAGGGCTGGATCTTCCTGGTGTCGGCCGGCGCGCAGATCTTTGCCAACGGGCTCATGCTGTCGCTGCCGCTGGTGACCGCGCTGCTCACGCTGAACCTCGCGATGGGCATCCTGAACCGCGCCTCGCCGCAGTTCAGCATCTTCGCGGTCGGCTTCCCGCTCACGCTGCTCGCGGGCATCGGGATGATGCAGCTCCTGATCCCGCAGCTCGGCGCGTTCCTGGCGCCGCGCTTTGCCGAGGCGCTGGACAACGTGCTGCGGCTCACGCAGGCGCTTGCGCCCTGAAGGGCCGCAGCCTCTCCCTCACAGGTAGTTGAACAGCGCAATGCTGTGCAGCCGCGCGAAGGTCTGCTGCGTGGCCTTGAGCGAGGTCTCGCGCTGCAGGTATTCGGAGATGGCGGCGGCCGGGTCGAGGTCTTCGATCTCCGACAGATAGGCCTTGTCGACCAGCGCCCGCGCGGCGGCGCCGTTGTCGAGCGCATCGAGTTCGTTCATGCGCGAGCCCACCGACGAGATCACCGTGAGCACGTTGTCGTGCGCATTGGTGACCTTGACGTTGAAGGTGCTCAACGCATTGAGCAGCCTGGCCTGCGCCACTTCGCCGCCGCCGGCGAGCGGCTGCTTCAGCGCCGCGACCATGTCGCCGATGGCCGCGAAGATGTCGGTGCCGGCGTTGCGCGCGGCCGCGACCTGGAAGGTGTCGCCGTCGGCGGGCGTGCCGCTCATCTTGATCTGCATGCCGCCGAACGAGATCGGCGCGTCGGGCACGTAGGGTCCGCTGGCGGCCACCACGGGGGGCGTGTCGCCGGTCGAGACGGTGTAGTTGCCGCCCGCAAAGCTGATCGTGAAGTCCTTGCCGTAGTGCGGGGCGGCGGCATCGGTGAGCCCGACCGAACCGAACACGCCCGAGCCCGTGTTGCCGGCCGCGGCCGAGGCCACATAGCCCGCGCCGCCCTGCACCGACTGGAACACGCTGCGGCCGTCGTCGGTGGCGGCCATCTGGCGCGAGACGTCGATCTGCATCAGGCGCTGGCCCTGGTCGCCGGTGTACCGGATGCCGCCGGCGTCGCTCACGAACGGCGGGCTGGCGCTCTTGAAGCCCGCGAACAGGAACTGGCCGTTGCCGTCGTCGGCATTGGCCACGTTCACGAGCTGGTCGAGGCTGCTCTGCAGCGTGGTCGCGAGCGAGGCGCGGTCGGCGTCGGACAGCGTGCCGTTGCCCGCCTGCACCGCGAGCGTCTTCATGCTCTGCATGATCGAGGTGGCCGACTTCAGCGCCGTCTCTTCCTGCGACAGCGAGAGCATCGCGCGGCTGCGGCTGGTGGCGAACTGCGCCGATTCGGCCATCGACTGGCTCACGCCCAGCGCGCGTGCAGCGGCCACGGGATCGTCGGCCGGCGTGAGGAACTTGGTGCCCGCGGCGAGCTGCTGCTGGATGCGGAACAGCTTCTGCTGCTGGGTTCCCATCGCGCTCTGGCTCTGGGCGTAGAAGGAATGGGTGCTGATGCGCATCGCGGCTCCTGGATGTGTGTGTGGGGGGCGCTCAGCCGTGGATGCCGAGGATCGCGTCGAACATGGTCGATGCGGTCTGGATCACCTTGGCGTTGGCCTGGTACATCTGCTGGTACATCAGCAGGTTGGCGGTTTCCTCGTCCTGGTTCACGCCCGAGATCGCGTCGCGGCTGGCGCGGATCTGGTCCGTCACGCTCGCCTGCGTCTGCTCGGCCACGCGGACTTCCATCGCCCGGTTGCCGACCTCGCTGACGAGCTTGGCGTAGCCGCCGTTGAAGGTCGAGGTGCCGCCGTCCATCGCGTTCTTGCGCTGCAGCGCGCCGAGGCGCAGCGCGTTGCTGCCGTCGGAGACGCCGCCGGTGTTCCTGCCGATGGTGAAGGTGTCGCCCTGGGCGGGCGCGCCCGAGAGCTTCACCTCGATGCCGTCGAAGCGCATGGTGGCGCCCGCGGTGTAGGGCACGGCGGTGCCGGCCGGGTAGGTGCTGGCGCTGCCGTCGGCGAGCGTCACCGTGACCGCGGCGCCCGCGGGAAAGCCCGAGAGCGTGTTGGCCGCCGCGTCGTAGGCCAGCGTGATGCCCGCGGCCAGCGGCGCGGCGAGGTAGGCGGCGTCGACCACGGCCGGGCTCATTGCGCCGCTGCCCTTGTTGCCGGCCGCGTTGCCGGTGACCAGCGGCGAGCCGGCCGCGACCTTGGCGGTTTCGCGCACCAGCACGTCCATGTCGCGCGCGCCGGTGCGCGTGGGCTGCACCAGGAACGAATCGCCCGGCTGCGCGCTGCCGCTCTCGATCGACAGGCTCACGCCGTCGAAGCTGGCCGGGAACGCGGTGTAGTCGCCGAGCACCTGCTTGTCGGACAGGCGGGTGACGGTGTAGGTCAGCGTGCCGGCCACGTCCTTCACCTGCACCGAGTAGTCGCTGGTGGTGAGCTTCGAGGTGTCGTTCACGCTGGCGCCGAGCACCATGTCGCCGCCGTTGCGCGCGTTGGAGAACACACCGGCCTTGGCCATCGAGAAGAAGTCGCCGCCGAGCGCGCCGTTGAGGTCGACGCCGAGCCGGTGCTGGTTGTTGAACTCGGCACCGAGCGACATGGCGAGGCGGCCGATGGCGTTCTGCGAGGCGGTGAGCGTCTCGGCGCGGAACGCCATCAGGCCGCCGAGCGAGCCGCCCGTGAACACGTTGTCGTTGAGCTCGGACACGGTGCCCGTGAGCCCGACCAGCGCCATCGAGGTGCGCGTGGGGTCGGCCGCCGAAGGCACGGCCTGCATCTGGGCGGCACGGTCGCCGAGCACCAGCGTCTGGCCGTTGCCGATAAAGACGTTGTATTGGCCGCTGTGCTGCTCGAGCACCTTGACGTCGACGATCTTGCCGAGCTCGGCCACCAGCTGGTCGCGCTGGTCCATCAGGTCGTTCGGCGGCTGGCCGCCGGCCATGGCGCCGAGCTGGCTGATCTGCTGATTGAGGCTCGCGATCTGCGTGGCGTAGGTGTTGATCTGGCCGGCGCTGCCCTGGATCTGCTCGTTGACCGCGCCGTTCAGGTCCGTGAGGTACTGGTCGGTGGCGCGGAACTTGTTGGCCAGCGTCTGCGCGGCGCTGATGAGCTGCTGGCGCGCCGCCGGGTCGGCCGGTGTGTTGGCCACGTCCTGCACGCTCGCGAAGAAGCTCTGCATCAGCGGCGTGAGGCCGGCCGTCTTGTCGGCCAGCAGCGAGTCGATGCGGTTGATCTGCGAGCCGTAGCTCGCGAGCGCGGCGCTTTTCGATTCGGCGCCGTTGAGCTGGGCCGTGAGGTACTGGTCGTAGCTGCGCTGCACCGTGGTGACGCGCGCGCCGCCGCCGATGAAGCCGGCGCCGCTCGCGGTGCCGGGGTTGGACGACACGATCGCCGTCTGGCGGTTGTAGCCGACGGTGTACACGTTGGCCGTGTTGTGGGCCGTGGTCACGAGCGCGGCACGCGCGACGCCGAGACCGGACAGGCCCGTTTGGAACATCGACATGGTGATACCTGTGGAACGTTGCTTTTGTTGAATGCGGGGCAGCCCCGGGACTGCCCTTGTGCCCTGTTTATCGGCAGGCCGCGTGGAAGTTGAAGGCTGCCTTTCGCGGGTTTGCGTTCAGGCGGCGCGGCGAAACACGCTGACCGACGCGACCAGGCTCTCGGCCTGTTCCTGCATCGACTGCGCCGCGGCCGCGGCCTCTTCGACCAGCGCCGCGTTCTGCTGCGTCACCTGGTCCATCTGCGCGATCGCCTGGTTCACCTGCTCGATGCCCGTGCTCTGCTCCTGGCTCGCCGCGGTGATCT
>CAMLCW010000302.1 GCA_946478645.1 uncultured Variovorax sp. | reverse complement strand
CAGACGTGTGCTCTTCCGATCTCGCGCTGCTGGAACAGGGCGGCCAGCTCGCGCTGCTGGGCAGCGGCGAGGCCTGGCTCGAAGCGGCGTTCCGCGCCCGCGCGGCGGCGGCCCCGCACGCCGTGAGCGTCACGATCGGCTACGACGAGACGCTCGCGCACCAGCTCTTCGGCGCCGGCGACGTGACGCTGGTGCCTTCGCTCTACGAGCCCTGCGGCCTGACGCAGATGTACGGCCTGCGCTACGGCAGCCTGCCGCTGGTGCACCGCATCGGCGGCCTGGCGGACACGGTCGTCGACTGCACGCTCGAAGACCTCGAAAGCGGGGACGCCACGGGCTTCGTCTTCGAGCGCTTTACGTCAAGCGACTACCATCGTGCGCTTCGCCGCGCCTTCGCGCTGTACCGGCGCGCACCCGACTGGCGGCGCGTGCGCGGCAACGCGATGCGCAGGCCCGCCGACTGGGCCGCTGCGGCGGCCCACTACATCGGCGTCTACGAGAAGGCCCTGCGATAGCGCGCCGACCCAACCGCCTCGCCTCCGGCGAGAACGACACCCAACCACGAACACCCATGACGATCAAAGACTTCGCCTACGACCATCCCGACCGCGACGTCGCCGCGTTCAAGCGTGCGGTCGCGAACAAGCTGATCTACGCCGTCGGCAAGGACCCCGTCGCGGCAAGCCAGGACGACTGGCTGCACGCCACCGCGCTCGCGGTGCGCGACCAGCTGGTCGAGCGCTGGATGGCCACCACCCGCGCGAACTACGCGCAGGACCTCAAGCGCGTGTACTACCTGTCGATGGAGTTCCTGATCGGACGGACCTTCACCAACGCCCTGCTGGCGGTCGACCTCCACGACACCGTGCGCGAGGCGCTGGCCGACTTCGGCGTCGACATGGCGCAGCTCGCCGAGCGCGAGCCCGATGCCGCCCTCGGCAACGGTGGCCTGGGCCGGCTCGCGGCCTGCTTCCTCGATTCGATGGCGACCCTCGGCGTGCCCGGCATGGGCTACGGCATCCGCTACGAGTACGGCATGTTCCGACAGCGCATCGTCGACGGCCAGCAGGTCGAGACGCCCGACTATTGGCTCACCCGCGGCAACCCCTGGGAGTTCCAGCGGCCCGAGGTGAACTACCGCGTGCGCTTCGGCGGCCACGTGCAGAAGCGCGACGGCGGGGGCGGCGCCGACTGGGTCGACACCCACGACGTGCGCGCGGTCGCCTACGACACCATCATTCCGGGCTACGGCACGCAGGCCACCAACACGCTGCGCCTGTGGTCGGCGCGCGCCACCGAGGAGATCGACCTCTCGGCCTTCAACCGCGGCAACTACATGCAGGCGGTCGAGAGCAAGAACCACTCGGAGAACGTCTCGCGCGTGCTGTACCCCGACGACTCCACGCCCTCGGGCCGCGAGCTCCGGCTGCACCAGGAGTACTTCTTCTGCAGCGCGAGCGTGCAGGACCTGCTCCGGCGCTACCTGCGCACCCACGACAACTTCGACGCGCTGGGCGACAAGGTCAGCATCCACCTCAACGACACGCATCCGGTGCTCGCGGTGCCCGAGCTGATGCGGCTGCTGCTCGACGAGCACGGCCTTTCGTGGGACGCGGCCTGGACCCAGACGCAGAAGGTCTTCAGCTACACCAACCACACGCTGATGCACGAGGCGCTCGAGACCTGGCCGGTCGAGACGCTCGGGCGCATCCTGCCGCGCCACCTGCAAATCATCTACGACATGAATGCAAGGTTCCTCGCCACCGTGACACAGAAGGCCGGCAACGACGTCGAGCTGATGCGCAGGCTCTCGCTCGTCGACGAGGCCGGCGAGCGACGCGTGCGCATGGCGTACGTGGCGGTGCTCGCGAGCCATTCGGTCAACGGCGTCTCGGGGCTGCACTCCGAGCTCATGAAGCAGTCGATCTTCGCGGACTTCGCGCGCATCTTTCCCGAGCGCTTCAACAACAAGACCAACGGCGTCACGCCGCGGCGCTGGCTCGCACAGGCCAACCCCCCGCTCGCAAGCCTGCTCGACCAGCGCCTGGGCACCGGATGGCGGCGCGACCTCTCGCAGCTCGAAGCGCTGCGGCCGATGGCCTCGCAGCCCGCGTTCGTGCGCGCGTTCCGGCACGCCAAGCGCGAGAACAAGCTGCGCCTGGCCAACTGGGTCGAGCAGAACATGGACATCGTGCTCGACACCGACGCGATGTTCGATGTGCAGGTGAAGCGCATTCACGAATACAAGCGGCAGTTGCTCAACGTGCTGCACGTGATCACGCGCTATCACCGCATCCTCGATGCGCACGATGCGGGCAGCACGCTCGACATCGTGCCGCGCGTGGTGGTGTTCGCCGGCAAGGCAGCATCGGCCTACCAGATGGCCAAGCTCGTGATCCGGCTGATCAACGACGTGGCGCGCGTCATCAACGACGATCCGCGCGTCGGCAAGTTGCTGAAGGTGGTCTTCATGCCCAACTACAGCGTGAGCCTGGCCGAGGTGATCATGCCCGCGGCCGACCTGTCGGAGCAGATCTCGACCGCCGGCACCGAGGCCTCGGGCACCGGCAACATGAAGTTCGCGCTCAACGGCGCGCTCACCATCGGCACGCTCGACGGTGCCAACGTCGAGATGCGCGACAACGTGGGCGAGGAGAACATCTTCATCTTCGGCAACACCACGCCCGAGGTGGCCGACATCCGCGCGCACGGCTACCAGCCGCGCGAGATCTACGAGGGCAACGCCGAGCTCGAGCGGGTGCTCGATGCGATCCGCGACGGCGCGTTCTCCCCTGGCGAACCCTCACGCTTCCAGGGCATCTACGACGCGCTGGTGAACTGGGGCGACCACTACCTGCTGCTGGCCGACTACGCGAGCTACGTCGCGAAGCAGGCCGAGGTCGATGCGCTGTACCGCGACGCCGACGCGTGGACGCGCACGGCCATCATGAACGTCGCGGGCATGGGCGCGTTCTCGTCGGACCGCACGATCGCGCAGTACGCGCACGAGATCTGGCGCACGAAGCCGGTGGTGCTCGACTGAAGCCGGGGTTTTCTCCCTCCCCCGCTGGGGGAGGGTTGGGGTGGGGGCACAGCGGCGCATCCAGCGGGCGCTCTGACTGCCCCCATCCCGACCTTCCCCCGAAGGGGGAAGGAGCAAAGACGGTTCAGCGCGGCTGCGCGGCCGGGTCGGCCTCGGTCACGAAGCCGATGCGGCTCAGGCCCGCCTTGTTGGCGATGCCCATCAGCGCCACCACCCGGCCATAGGGCACGGTCTGGTCGGCGCGCAGCTGGACCTCGGTCTCCTTGCTGTCGGCCGCCGCCTGCTGCAGCCGCTCGGCCAGTTGCGCGTCGCTGACCGGCTGGTCGTTGAAGAACACCTGGCCCGCGGCGTCGACCGAGACGCCGACGAACTTCGGCGTGTCGTTGGGCTGGCCGGCGTCGGTCTGCGGCAGGTCGAGCTTGATCGAGCTCGCCATGAGCGGCGCGGTGATGATGAAGATCACCAGCAGCACCAGCATCACGTCGACCAGCGGCGTCACGTTGATGTCGGACAGCGGGCGCTGCCCGCCGGCGCCCGTGGCGCGCCCGCCGCCAGCGGTGCTGCTGCCGAGCGAAGTGCGACCGAAGGCCATGGTGCGAATGCGCCTAGACCGGCATCGGCCGCGCAGGCGGCGGCGCGGCCGGCGCCGGCGGGCTGCCGAAACTGTCGAGGAGGTCGTGCGCGAAGCCCTCGAGCTCGGCCTCGATGCGGCCGATGACGCGGCCGAACACGTTGTAGGCCAGCACGGCCGGAATGGCCACCGCGAGGCCGAAGGCCGTCATGACGAGCGCCTCGCCGACCGGGCCGGCCACCTTGTCGATGGTGAAGCCGCCCGTCTGGCCCGCGATGCCCGAGAGCGCGCCATAGATGCCCCAGACGGTGCCGAGCAGCCCCACGAACGGGGCCGTCGCGCCGACCGTGGCAAGCAGGATCTGGCCCGACTGCAGGCGCCGCAGCGCGCCGTGCAGCGCGCCGCGCAGCGCCCGCGTGAGCCGCTGGTTGCGGTCGCCCGCGATCGCGCCGAGCGTGCCCGTGCCGCCCGCCGCGTCGGCCGCCACGCTGCGCAGGGCCTCGACGGCCGGGGCGACAAGCGCGGCGCGGTCGAGGGCGCGCAGCTTCTGCTCGGCGTCGGCCAGCGTGGCCGACTGCCAGAAAGCGGCGATGCTGCGCAGCACGTCGCGCGTGCCGCCGCGCAGCAGCCAGGCCTTCCAGAGGATCGCGACCCAGCTCGCGATCGACATCGCCAAAAGCAGCGCCGCCACCGACCGGCTGACGCCGTCGCCCTGGGTCAGCAGCTCGAGGACGCTCATTGGCCGGCCGTTCTACTGGGCTTCTCTCAGCGCAGACCGAGCACGTCGAACATGTCGAACAGCCCCACCTTCTGCCCCGCGAGGAAGCGCACCGCGCGCAGCGCACCCTGTGCATAGGTCGAGCGGCTCGCGGACTTGTGGGTGATCTCGATGCGCTCCCCGGTGCCCGCGAACAGCACCGTGTGGTCGCCGACGATGTCGCCGCCGCGGATCGCCGAGAAGCCGATCGTCGACGGATCGCGCTCGCCAGTGATGCCTTCGCGGGCATAGACGGCGCATTCCTTCAGGTCGCGCCCGAGCGCGCCGGCGATGACCTCGCCCATCTTGAGCGCGGTGCCCGAGGGTGCATCGACCTTGTGGCGGTGGTGGGCCTCGATGATCTCGATGTCGTAGCCGGTGGCGAGCGCCTTGGCGGCCATCTCGAGCAGCTTGAACGTGACGTTGACGCCCACGCTCATGTTGGGGGCCAGCAGGATCGCGACGTCCTTGGCGATCTCGGCGATCTCGGCCTTCTGCGCGTCGCTGAAGCCGGTGGTGCCGATCACGGCCTGCACGCCGAGCTCGCGGCAGATCGCGAGGTGCGCGAGCGTGCCTTCGGGGCGGGTGAAGTCGATCAGCACCTGCGCATCCTGCAGGCCGGTGCGCAGGTCGGACACGATGGGCACGCCGCTCGTGAAGCCCAGGAAGGCAGCCGCATCGGCGCCGATCGCCTCGCTGCCGGCCATGTCGAGGGCGCCGGCGAGGCGGCAGTCCTGGGCCTCGCGCACGGCCTCGACCAGCATGCGGCCCATGCGGCCCGAGGCGCCGGCGATCGCGACGCGGCGCAGGGCCGGGGAAGACGAAGTGGAGGAGATGGAGTCAGTCATGCGGATTCAGCCCTTTGAACTTGGCATGGGAACGGCAGGCCCTGCCCGGAAGGTGTGCGGGAAACCGTCGCCGGCTGCCTGGCGCGCGGCTGCAGCGTCGTTCCGCGCCCTGGCCTCTTCTCTTCTCAGCGCGAGGCTTCGAGCGGAGGGTAGGCGGCGGGCAGCGGCGGCAGGTTCGCGGCCGCGGTGTCGGCCTCGCCCTTCTTCTCGTCGGGCTTGGGCGCGAATTTCTTGAGTTCTTCTTCGGTGGCCTCGAGCTGCGGCACCTTGCTGCTCTTCTTGCGCGTGTCGAGCGTGGCGACGAATTCTTCCTCGCTGGGCATCGGGTCTCCTTCGTAGCGGTCGAGCACCTCGCCGTTGAAGAACACGGTCAGCCGGCGCTCCTGCGGATCGACGCCCTGGCGGCGGATGGTGAAGACGTAGTCCCAGCGGTTCGTGTGGAAGACGTCGGTCAAGAGCGGCGTGCCGAGGATTTCACGCACCTGCTGGCGCGACATGCCGGGCTGGAGGGCCTCGACCTGCTGCTTGGAGACGAAATTGCCCTGGACCACCTCAACCTTGTAGGGCGTGATGGCCGTGAGCGCACCCCGCGTGCGCTCGCTGAAGCCGCTGCAGGCACTGAGGCTGAACGTCACGGCTGCGACGGCCGCAGCCAGCAGCCAGGAACGGCGTGGAAGGATGGCAGGCATTGGGAGAGAAAGGAGGGGTAGCGATATGATCGGCCATTGTAGCGGCAGCCCTTTCGGGGCCGTCCCGCCGCCCAGGCGCAGGAACCATCATGGCCAACATCGACGAACTCAAGAATACCGGCCTCAAGGCCACACTGCCGCGGCTGAAGATCCTCGAGATCTTCCAGACCGGGAGCCAGCGCCACATGACGGCCGAAGACGTGTTCCGGGTGCTCCTGAACGAGCACTCCGACATCGGCCTGGCCACCGTCTACCGCGTGCTGACGCAGTTCGAGCAGGCCGGCATCCTCGAGCGCAGCCATTTCGAGAGCGGCAAGGCCGTGTACGAGCTCAACGAGGGCACGCACCACGACCACATGGTGTGCCTCGATTGC
>CAMLCW010000301.1 GCA_946478645.1 uncultured Variovorax sp. | reverse complement strand
CCCGAATGCTCGGCGCCCAGCGCCTCGAGCACCTGCGGCAGCAGGTCGACGAGCACGCCGGTCGAGGTGCCGAGCCGCACGCGCCCCACCCGGCCTTCGGCCTGTCGCTTCACGGCCTCGATGGCGTCGTCGGTGTCGCGCAGCAGCTTGCGGCCGCGCTCGACCAGCGCCGCGCCCGCGGCCGTGGGCGCGATGCGGCGGTTGCCGCGCACCACCAGCGGCGCACCGAGACGCGCTTCGAGCTCGCTGATGTGCAGGCTCACCGTGGGCTGCGCCAGGTGCAGCGCCTTGGCCGCGGCCGAGAAGCTGCCGAGGTCGGCAATGGCGATGAGCGTGCGCAGCTGGTCGAGGTTGAGGTGTCGCATCGGTGTGGCGCGGTGGGGTTCTGTGTATCAGCAAAGCTGATCGGCGCTGTCAGTATTCTCAACTTCCACAATAGCACGCGGCGCCAGAAGATCGGTGCTCCAACCAAGGAGCCCCCCGTGACCGCGCCCAAGCCATCGTCCTTCCATCAACGCCTGATCCATGCCCTCGGCGGCTGGCGCCGCCGCGTGGTGGACGGCCGCCGCGCACGCGACGCGCAGCGCCACCTGGTGTCGATGAGCGACCATGAGCTGCGCGACCTGGGCATCGGGCGCAGCGAATTGCCGGCGCTGATGGATCGCTACCGCTGAATTTGAGGTTCAATGCGGGGCGTGCCCCCCTCCACCGCAGCCTCCCTTCCTCCGCTTTCGATCGAACTCACCTCGCCGCAGACCGTCGACGGACGGCGCGCGGCGTTCCAGTCGCTCTGGCTGGTGGTGCGCATGAAGCATGCGCACGACGCCGAGGGCGGACTGGTGCGCCTGGCCGACCTGCGCGGCGAGGTCTCGGACGCAAGCACGCTGCGCATGGTCGTGAGCCGCGCCTTCCGCGATTTCAAGGGCTGGCAGCTCGACGTCGGCTGGGGCGAGGACACGCAGCGCGAGCCGCGCTTCCTCAACGCCGAGCGGCGCAGCCAGGGCCCGTTCTGGCTGCCCGCCGGCGAGGCCGCGCGGGTGCGCCTGCAGGTCGACGGCCGCGCCGCCACGGCCGCCGAGGTGGCTTCGTTCCTGGGCCTGCGCACGCGGCGGCGCGCCGCGGCCGAGGCCGGCTCGGCGCCGCCCGACGCAGTGCACCTGCAGGACGCGGCCTTCTGGAAGCAATTGGTCGCTGCGCAGCAGGCCGCGCGCCAGGGCCGGCTCATGGCCCCCGTGGCGGGCGATGGTGGCAGCAGCGCGCTCGCCTCGATCCGCCTGGCCGGCGGCCTGGCCGCCACCGATTTCCAGCGCGCGCTCGTCACGCTCAACGAGGCGATGCTGTGGCGCCGGCTCGGCGACAACGAGCAGGCGCGCCGGCGGCTGCAGGCGCTGAAGAAGCAGCGCCTGGCCCACCACGTGGCCGGCAACGACTATCTCGGGGCGATGGAATGCATCGTCTCGGCCTGGTGCGCCTACACCGCGCGCGACCTGCCGCTGGCCGAGTCGCTGCTCGGCGGCATGGCCAGCGACGCGGCGCGGGCGCTGGTGCTGCGCCACCATCCCGACGTGCGCTTCGAATGGTGCAACCTCTGGGCGCTGGTGTGCCGCTCGCGCGCGCTCGGGCTGGC
Organism: uncultured Variovorax sp.; assembly: GCA_946478645.1. Next base: position 4,705 of record CAMLCW010000301.1, on the reverse strand, counting down.
GGCCGGCGAGCCGCAGGCCGCCGCGGCGCTCGCGGAGGAATCGCTGCAGCGCTTTGGCGAGGCACTGGCGGCGGCCTTCGAATCGCACTCCTTCGACGCAGCCCAGCACGTGGCGGCCAACATGGGCATGGCGGCCTGGCTGTTCGACCGCGTCGGGCTCTCCGACCTGCCAGCGCTCGCGCAGGACGGCCATGCCGACACGACGCGCCGCGCGGTGCAGTGGATCGCGTTCAGCGAGTGGCTCTGCGGCCACACCGACGGCCAGGGGCGCTCGGCGTGGAATGCGATCTACCTGATGCGCATCGCGCGCGGCCACTGCCGCACCGGGCCGCAGCCGTCGCTCGCGCAGTTTCGTGCGCAGATGCCGCTCGATCCGGCCGCGATATCGGCGCTGGCCGGGCCGCTGGCCGATGCCTTCGACAGCCCGGCGCACTGGCCTGCGCGCTGGGTCGACGTGGCGGCGGCCCGCCTCGCCGACCACCAGGCCGGGCGCCGCCGCTACCCGGGGCTGCAGCATGGCAGCCTGTTGTTCGAACATGCCTGGTACGCGGCGCAGGCCGGCGACCTGAAGGCGGCCGAAGGCTCACTCGCGCAGCTGCGCGAGGCGCTGCCGCAGCTGGTGCCGAGCGACCGCGCCTACTTCACCGAGTCGTGGAACGACACGCTGCCGGCCGAACTCGTGCTCGAGGCGCGGCCGCCGCGCCGGCCCGCGGCGCGCAGGGCGATCCCAGCTCGAAGCTAGCCCTCGAGCGCCGCGCGCACGCGCTCGCGCAACACCGGCAGCACGTCGCGCTCGAACCACGGATGGTGCTTGAACCAGCCGGTGTTGCGCGGCGACGGATGCGGCAGCGGCATGAAGCGCGGCGCGTATTCTTCGAAAGCCTGCACGGTCTCGGTGAGACCGGCCTTGCGTGCGGGGCCGAGAAAGTGGCGCTGCGCATACTGGCCGACCAGCAGCGTCAGCGCGATCTGCGGCATCTGCGCGAGCAGCCGCGCGTGCCAGAGCGCGGCGCATTCCCGCCGCGGCGGCAGGTCGCCGTTCGCGCCGCGGCCCGGATAGCAATAGCCCATCGGCATGATCGCGATGCGTGACGCGTCGTAGAACACCTCGCGGTCGATGCCGAGCCAGCGCCGGAGCTGCTCGCCGCTGCGGTCGTCCCAGGGCACGCCAGTCGTATGCACCGTCATGCTCGGCGCCTGGCCGACGATCAAGAGCCGCGCGCCCACGCTCGCCTGCAGCACCGGCCGCGGGCCGAGCGGCAGGTGGGCCTCGCAGGCGCTGCAGGCGCGGATCTCCGCGAGCAGCAGGTCGATGCGGCGGCCGGCCACGCGCGAGCCTATGCGGCGAACGGCTTGAAGAATTGGTTGAGCTCGGCCCCCGAGGCGGCGCCTTCGAAGTCGAAGCGCCCTTCGCCGGCCAGGGCGCGCGCCGCGCGGTCGAAACCGCCCCAGGCCGCGCGGGCCAGTGCGCCGCCCACGCTGATGCGGCGCACGCCGAGCGCGGCCACGTCCTGCAGCGTGAGCTCGCTCGACCAGCCGATCAGCAGGTTGAACGGCTTGGGCGCGACTGCGGCGACCACGGCCTCGATCTGCTCACGCGTGCGGATCGCCGGCGCATAGAGGCAGTCGGCGCCGGCCGCGTCATAGGCCTTGAGGCGCGCGATGGTGTCGTCGAGGTCGGGCCGCCCGACGATGAAGTTCTCGGCGCGGCCCACGAGCAGCGTGTCGCCGCCGGCCGCGTCGATGGCCTGGCGTGCGGCGCGCAGGCGCGCCACGGCGATGTCGATCGCGAACAGCGGATCGGCGGCATCGCCGGTCGAGTCCTCGATCGACAGGCCTGCCACGCCGGTCTCGACCGCCAGGCGCACGCTCTCGGCCACGCCCTCGGCGTCGCGCCCGAAGCCGTTCTCGAAGTCGGCGTTGACCGGCAGGTCGGTCGCCGCCACGATCTCGCGCAGGTGAGCGAGCACGGCGTCGCGCGTCTCGGCGCCGTCGGCCCGCCCCTGGGACCACGCATGCCCCGAGCTGGTGGTGGCCAGCGCCTTGAAGCCCAGGCCCTGCAGGTAGCGCGCGCTGCCCGCGTCCCAGGGGTTCGGAAGAATGAAGCAGCCTTGTGCGTGCAGCGCGCGGAAATCGGCGCGTTTCTGGGCGACGGTACGGGTCATGTGGTCTCGGCTTTCTGGAGAAGAGAGAGAGGAAGGCGTTTTAACCCACGGCGCGAAACATTGCGTGCGCGCACGTTTCGGTGTTCTGATCGGCACCCATGCCCTACGTCATCCTGCTTCTCATCCACCTGCTTGCGGCCGCCTTCTGGGTCGGCGGCATGGCCACCCTGCACTTCGCGGTGCGCCCCGCCGTGGCCGCCACGCTCGAGCCGCCGCTGCGGCTGCCGACCATGGCGGCGGTGCTGAGGCGCTTCTTCGTCGGCGTCGACGCGGCCGTCACGCTGCTGTTCGCGAGCGGCTTCGCGATGATCATGCTCACGGGCGGCTTCCGAAGCGTGCATTGGCGCATCCAGGCGATGATGGGCATCGCGCTGGTCATGGCCGGTGTCTACGTCTACATCCGCGCCGCGGTGTTCCCGGCGCTGCGCCGCGCGGTTGCGCAGGGCGCGTGGCCCGAGGCGGGCGCGCGGCTCGGCACGGTGCGCATGCTCGTGAGCCTGAACCTCGCGCTTGGCGTGGCGGTGTTCGCGGTCGCGATCGTCGGCCGCGCCGGCTGAGCAGGCAGATCAGGCGGGCCCTTTCAGCTCGACGCCGTTGCCGTCCGGATCGGTGACGTAGATCGAGGGCCCGTCGCCCTCGGCACCGAAGTTGTTCTGCACCTCGCCGTCCACCGGCACGCCATTGCGCGCCATCAGCGCGCGGATCGCCGCTTCGTCGAAGGGTTCGATGCGCAGGCAGAGATGGTCGACGTTGCGCCCCTCCGGGCCCGCGAGCGCACCGCCCTGGCGGCCGAGCCGGCCGTCGTGCGAAACCAGGTCGATCAGGCTCGCACCGGCGCGCAGGTGCACGAGGCCGAGGTCGTCGCGGCGCTTCTCCACTGTGCAGCCGAGCACGCCGCAGTAGAAGCCGATGGCGCGCTCGGTGTCGCGCACACGCAGCACGACGTGGTCGATGCGCAGCAGCGCGAACGGTGCGGCGGGCGGACTTGGCAGCGGGCGGGTGGGCATGCCCGCCAGTGTGTCAGACCACCCCGGCCGCGCGCAATGCCTCGAAGCGCCCGGCGTCGATGCCGAACTCGGCCAGCACCTCGCGCGTGTGCTGCCCGAGCGCCGGCGGCGCATGGCGCAGCACGGGCGGCGTGGCCGAAAGCCGCAGCGGGCTCGCCACGCCGGTGATGCTCGCGATGCCGTCGCCCGCGTCGCGCGGCAGCGTGACGGCCAGGCCGCGCGCCTTCACCTGCGCGTCGTAGAAGGCCTGCGCGATGTCGTTGATCGGGCCGCAGGGCACGGCCTTGTCCTCGAGCAGCGCGATCCAGTCGGCGGTGCTGCGCGTGCGCGTGAGCGCTTCCATCATCGGGATCAGCACGCCGCGGTGCTTCACGCGCAGCGTGTTGGTGGCAAAACGCGCATCGGCGGCCCATTCGGGATGGCCGGCCGCCTCGCAGAAGCGCGCGAACTGGCCGTTGTTGCCCACGGCCAGCAGCATCGCGCCGTCGGCCGTCGGAAAGTCCTGGTAGGGCGCGAGGCTCGGGTGCGTGTTGCCCTGGCGCTCGGGCGCATGGCCGGTGTTGAGGAAGGCGCTGGCCTGGTTGGCGAGGATCGCCATGCCGACGTCGAGCAGCGCCATGTCGATGTGCTGGCCCTCGCCGGTGCGGTCGCGCACCTGCAGCGCCGCGAGGATCGCGGTGCTCGCGTAGACGCCGGTGAACAGGTCGGTGAGCGCCACGCCCACGCGCAGCGGACCGCCACCGGGTTCGCCATCGGGGCGGCCGGTGATGCTCATCATGCCGGTCATGGCCTGGATCATCAGGTCGTAGCCCGCGCGCTCGGCGTAGGGGCCGTCGTGGCCGAAGCCGGTCACGCTGCAGTAGATGAGCCGCGGGTTGGCCGCGCGCAGGCTCTGGTGGTCGAGCCCGTACTGCGCCAGGCCGCCGGTCTTGAAGTTCTCCACCACGATGTCGGCCTGCGCGGCCATCTGTTTCAGCAGCGCCTGCCCGTCGGGCGTGGCCATGTCGACCGTGACCGAGCGTTTGTTGCGGTTGCAGGCGGTGAAGTAACTCGCCTGGTCGGTGTCGTTGCCGTTCGCGTCCTTGACGAACGGCGGGCCCCAGGTGCGGGTGTCGTCGCCCACGCCGGGGCGCTCGATCTTGACCACGTCGGCACCCAGGTCCGCGAGGATCTGCGTGCACCACGGGCCCGCGAGCACGCGCGAAAGGTCAAGGACTTTGATGCCGTCGAGGGCTGCTGCTGTCATGGTGATGCGGAGATCGGATTCGGGTACCGGACGCAGAGGACGCGAAGGTTTCGCAGAAGGCGCAAAAAATTCAACGCAAAAGATTTGGTTTTCTTCTGCGCCCTCTGCGAAATCTCTGCGCCTTCTGCGTCCGGAAGTCCGTGTGGGTTTTTAGTTCGCGAACGCCGCAATGCCCGTGATCGCACGGCCCAGGATCAGCGCGTGGATGTCGTGCGTGCCTTCGTAGGTGTTCACCACCTCGAGGTTGACCAGGTGGCGCGCCACGCCGAACTCGTCGCTGATGCCGT
>CAMLCW010000300.1 GCA_946478645.1 uncultured Variovorax sp. | reverse complement strand
AGTGCTGCAGCCGGTTCGGGTTCTCGCCGTAGCGGCCGTCCTTGGGGCGGCGGCTCGGCTGGACGTAGGCGGCCTTCCACGGCTCGGGGCCGAGCGCGCGCAGGAAGGTGGCGGTGTGCGAGGTGCCCGCGCCCACTTCCATGTCGTACGGTTGCAGCAGCGCACAGCCCTTGTCGGCCCAGTACGACTGCAATTTGAGGATGATTTGCTGGAAGGTCAACATGAAGCAGGCCGGCATGACCGGCATTGATCGGTAGCGCGGCGAAAGAACACCGCGGAAGCGGGCGATTTTACGGGTCGAGGGCAACTCTCCCACAGCCAGGCGGGATGGCCACTGCCGCGCCGCTCGCACGGCGTATGCGACAAACGAGGGCCGGCCGCGCGCCACCGCCCCACAGACAGACATGCAACCGCCCCACATCGGCCCCGAATCGCCCCTGTTCATCGTCCTCAACACCAGTTCCGGCAGCGAGGACGCCGCCGAGGCCCGCCGGACCATCGAGGAAGGCTGCGCCGCGGCCGGCCGCCGCCACCGCATCTTCGAGATCGACGGCCGCGCGACGGTGCAGGCGCTGGCGCGCGAGGCGGTCGAACGGGCGCGCGCCGTGGGCGGGATCGTGGTGGCCGCGGGCGGCGACGGCACGATCAATGCGGTGGCCCAGGCCACGCTGGGCAGCGGACTGGCCTTCGGCGTGCTGCCGCAGGGCACCTTCAACTACTTCAGCCGCGCCCACGGCATTCCGCGCGACACCGCCGAGGCGCTGCAGGTGCTGCTGACCCAGCAGCCTCGGCCGGCCCAGGTGGGACTGGTCAACGACCGCGCCTTCCTGGTGAATGCCAGCATGGGCCTGTATGCCGAGCTGCTCGAGGAGCGCGAAAGCTACAAGGCGCGCTACGGCCGCAACCGCTGGGTCGCCTTCTTCGCGGGGCTGCTCACGGTGATGCGGGGCCACCGGCACTGGAACCTGCGCATGGCGTGGCGCGGGCAGGAGCGGGCGGTGCGCACCACGACGCTGTTCGTCGGCAACAACCCGCTGCAGCTGCTGCAGGTCGGCATCGACCATGCCGACGCGCCCGAGAACGGCCAGCTGGCCGCCGTGACGCTCAAGCCAATGGGCCTGCTCGCGATGCCGGGCCTGCTGGTGCGCGGCGCATTGGGCCGCCTGGGCAGCGCCGACGAGGTGCTGAGCTTTCCGTTCGAATCGCTGACCGTGAACGCCGGCCATTCGCGCGGCCCGCGGCGCGTGAAGGTGGCGACCGACGGCGAGATCGCCTGGGCCGAGATGCCGCTGCTGTTCCGGGTCGCGCCCGAACCGCTGTGGCTGGTGCGGCCCGAGGTGGCACCGGAACTGGAGGCCGCCAAGCAATGAGCGGCCTGCTGCAGATTTCCGATCCGCATTTCGGCACCGAGCAGCCCGAGGTATTGGCGGCGCTGGAGCGCTTCGCGCGCGAGCTGGCGCCGCAGGTGGTGGTGCTCTCGGGCGACATCACGCAGCGGGCCACGCGGCGCCAGTTCGCGGCGGCGCGCGCCTTCGTCGACCGGATCGCGGCGCCGGCCCTGGTGGCGATCCCGGGCAACCACGACATACCGCTGTTCCAGCTCGGCGCGCGCCTGCTGTCGCCCTACGGCCGCTATGCCGACGCCTTCGGCGATGACCTGGAGCCGGTGTTCGAATCCGCCGACTGGCTGGTGATCGCGGTCAACACCACGCGCTGGTACCGGCACGAGGACGGCGAGGTTTCGCCCGCGCAGGTCGAGCGCGTGGCGGACCGGCTTGCACGCGCCACCCCCGCGCAGCTGCGCGTGGTGGTCACGCACCAGCCGGTGCTGGTGACCCGGCCCGAAGACCTGCGCAACCGCGTGCATGGACATGAAGCGGCGATGGCGCGCTGGTGCGCGGCCGGCATGGACCTGATCCTCGGCGGCCACATCCACCTGCCGTTCGTGCGCCCGCTCGCCGAGGCAGGCACCGGCTGCCCGCCGACCGCCTGGGCGGTCCAGGCCGGCACGGCGGTGTCGTCGCGCGTGCGCGGCGGGCATCCCAATTCGGTGAACGTGCTGCGCATGGTCGACGCACAGGCCGGCCGCTTCTGCCAAGCCGAGCGCTGGGACCATTCGCCGATCGAAAAGGCCTTCGTCTGCGCCAAGACATGGCGGCTGCCGCTCGCGGAGGGCTTGGGCGCACCGGGCTAGAGTCGGGCGGATGTCCATGGAAGCTCCCGCCCTCGTTCTTTTCGCGCGCCAGGTCGGCGAGCATGCCCTGGCCTGGTTCGCGGCCGTCTTTGCGGTGTCGGTGCTCGGCACGGGCGCGGTCTGCGCGAGCCTGCAGCGGCGCCGCGCCCGCAACGCCCAGGCCGGCGAACCCGACGAGCCGCGGCTGGCCGGGGCGCTGATGGTCGGCTTTGCCGGCATCCTGGCGGCCGCGAGCCTGGTCGCCTACATCGCCTCGAAGCTCGGCGACGGACGGCTGCTGGGAATGGCCGACCAGGCGCTCGCCGACGCGATTGCGGCGCATGTGCCGTGGACCGCCCTCGTGGCTTTCAGCCGGCTCACGCACCTCGGCGACTTCGAGTTTCTGGCGCCGGTGTGCGTGGCCGTGGCCTGGCTGCTGTGGCGCCATGCGCACCGGGGGCTCGCGCTCGGATGGGTGATGGCGCTCGGCGGCATCGTGCTGCTGAACCCGGCACTCAAGCACATCTTCGAGCGCACGCGGCCGGTGCATGCGCACGGGCTTGCGCTAGAGACCAGCTACAGCTTTCCGAGCGGCCACGCGGCGGGCGCGATCGTGAGCTACGGCATGCTGATGTACCTGGCGCTGCGGCTGCTGCCACCGCGCTGGCATGTGCCTGCGGCCATGGCCGCCGCGGCCGCCATCGTCACCATCGCCAGCAGCCGCGTGTTCCTGCAGGTGCACTTCGCGAGCGATGTGCTCGCCGGCCTGGCGACCGGCCTGGCCTGGCTGCTCGTGTGCGTGGGCAGCCTCGAATACGCGCGGCACCGCAGGCGCCGCACTGCGCGCTGAGCGCGGGTCAATACTCCCAGAAGATGCGTTGGAGTTCTTTGGTGTCGTTCGTTTTCGTCAGGGCCAGCATCGCGAGGATGCGCGCCTTCTGCGGGCGCAGGTCGTGCGCCACCACCCAGTCGTACTTGTCGTCGGGCTGCTCGGCATTGCGCAGCACGAAGCCGTCGGCCACGCGCGAGGCGCGGATCACGATCACGCCGTCGGCACGCGCCTTCTGCAGGTTCGGCACCACGCGCGCCGCCACCGAGCCGTTGCCCGTGCCGGCATGCACGATCGCCTTCACGCCGGCCTTGGCGTAGGCATCGACCGCGATCGGCGAGACCCCTTCATAGCCCAGCGCGATCTCCACCGGCGGCAGCGCATCGATGCTGTCGATGTTGAACTCCGAAGCCGTGGTGTGGCGCTTCACCGGCGCACGGAACCAGTAGTTGCGGCCTTCGACCACCATGCCGAGCGGGCCCCACTGGCTCGAGAACGCGCTGGTCTTGATGTTGACGTTCTTGCTCACGTCGCGGCCGCTGTCGATGTTGTCGGCCATGGTCACGAGCACGCCCTTGCCGGCCGCGTCCTTGCTGCCAGCCACGCTGACGGCGTCGTACAGGTTGAGCGCGCCGTCGGCCGAGAGCGCGGTGCCGGGGCGCATCGAGCCGACCACCACGATCGGCTTGCTGGTGTGCACGGTGAGCGTCAGGAAGTAGGCGGTCTCTTCGAGCGTGTCGGTGCCGTGGGTGATGACGATGCCGTCCACGTCGGCCTGCTTCGACAGCGCCGAGACGCGCTTGGCGAGCGTCAGCAGGTTGTCGTTGGTCATGCTCTCGGAAGCAACCTGGAACACCTGCTCGCCGCGCACGTTGGCAATCTTCGCGAGCTCGGGCAGGCCGGCGATCAGCTTCTCGACGCCGACCTTGGCGGCCGCGTAGGTGGCGCTGTTGACGGCGGAGGCGCCTGCCCCCGCGATGGTGCCGCCGGTCGCCAGGATCACCACATTGGGAAGCACCTGCTGCGCCTGGGCGATGGCGCTGGCCGCAAGCAGTGCGGCGCCGGCCGCGAAGGCCCGGAGGCGAGAAGAAAGGTACATGAACAACTCCTGGTGTTAACAGTTCTATGAAGCGGCGAGAAGATACCCGGAACCATGCCGGCATGCCGCCGGCCGCCATGCAGGCATGGCATGCGGCCATGCGCGTGGGATTACCATCGGGCCGGCGCACCGCCGCCGCCCTTCATGAACGCCGATTCCGCCGCCCTTCCCCCCGCCACTGCCCAGGAAATGCCCGCCCCCGAAGGCCCGCTGTCGCGCGCGCGCCCCGGGCGCGAGCGGATCATGGCGTCGATCCGGGCGGCCGCCATTGCCGAATTCAGCCTCCACGGCCTGAAGGGCACGTCGACCCAGGCCATTGCCGCGCGCGCCGGGCTCACCAAGCCGCAGCTGCACTACTACATCGCGGGCAAGGAAGAGCTCTACGAAGAGTTGCTGATGCAGGTGCTGCATGCCTGGAAGGTGGTGTTCTCGTTCGAGGACGCGAGCGACCCGGCCACGGTGCTCGGCGACTACATCCGCCAGAAGCTCGACCATGCCTTCGACAACCCCGAGATCTCGCGCATCTTCACGCGCGAGGTGCTCGACGGCGGCCGCAACCTCGAGCGCTACTGGCCCAACGCGCGCGCCTGGACGCAGAAAAAAGTCGACGTCATCAACGGCTGGATCGCGCGCGGGCAGATGCGCCCGCTCGACGCGCGGCTGCTCTTGATGCACATCTGGGCCATGACCCAGAGCTACGCCGACTACGCGATCCAGACGCGCGTGATGCTCGGCCTGCCGCCCGATGCGCCGATCGAACGCGAGCCGATCGCGCGCGAGCTCGTGGGCTTCGTGCTGAGCGGCTGCGGCATCGAGACCTAGAGAACAGCAGCGCTGGCGCAGCCCCAGAGGCTGCCAGGCCCCAAGCCGGTGCATCCGCGCTGGCACGTCGCTTGCATAACCTGACCACTTGCTCTGATTAAGCGGTCAAACACCATGCGCGTGCTCGTCGTCTACTGCCATCCGGTCGAAACCAGCTTCCACGCGGCGCTGCACCTGGAGGTGTTGAAGAACCTGCGCGCGGCGGGGCACGAGGTGGACGACTGCGACCTCTACGCGGAAGGCTTCAACCCCGTGCTTTCGCGCGAGGAGCGGCTCGGCTACCACGAGGTGCCGCAGAACCAGCAGCCGCTCGCGCGCTACGTGGCGCGGCTGCAATGGGCCGAAGGCATCGTCTTCTGCTTTCCGACCTGGTGCTTCGGCCTGCCGGCGATGCTCAAGGGCTATTTCGACCGGCTCTTCATGCCCGGCGTGGCCTTCGACATCAGCGATCCGGCGAACGTGCGGCCGATGCTCACGCACATCAAGCGCATCAGCGCCGTGGTCACTTACGGCCGCCCGCGCTGGATGGCCTGGTACATGGGCGATCCGCCGCGCAAGATCGTCACGCGCTACATGCTGCGGCTGACGGGCCGGCGCGCGAAGGTGGACTACCACGCCCACTATCACATGAACGTGGCGACCGAGCCCCAGCTGAAGCGCTTCATGGCGCGCGTGGGGCAAGCGATGGCGCGCTTCGCATGATCGCGCCGCCCCCACTGCTCGACAACGTGCGGCTGCCGCGCTGGCTGCTGCCGAACGGCTGGCCGGCGCGCGAAGGCGTGCCAGCGCTGGCCTGCATCGCGCTCGACGCCGGCCGCGTGCAATCGGTGCGGCCCGCCACCGGCGCGGCCCTTTCGCCCACGGGCTGGGACGCGGGCGGCGCGCTCGCGCTGCCGGGCTTCGTCGACGCGCACACGCACCTCGACAAGGCCTTCACGCTGCCGCGCATGGGACAGGTGCAGCCCGGGCTGCTCGGCGCCATCGACGCGATGCTGGCCGACCGCGCCCACTGGACGGCCGCCGACGTGCGCGAGCGAGCGTCGCGTGCGCTGCAATGGGCCTGGGAATGCGGCACCACGCAGGTGCGCACGCACGTCGACTGGTGGGAACCCGACGCGCTGCCCACGGCCTGGTCGGTGCTGGCCGAACTCGCACAGGAATGGCATGGCCGCGTGCGGCTGGAGCAGGTCGGCCTGATCAAGCTGCCGCTGTTCGAGGACGCTGCGCGGGCGCTACGGCTGGCGCAGCGCGTGAAAGCCACCGGACCGCATGCGCTGCTCGGCGGCTTCGTGCATTCCACCAACTGGAGCGAGGCCGCGCTGCGCAACCTGCTGCTGGCAGCGCAGGCGTGCGAGCTCGACGTGGACCTGCACGTGGACGAGGAACTCGACGCGCGGGCCGTCGGCCTGGCGACCACGGC
>CAMLCW010000299.1 GCA_946478645.1 uncultured Variovorax sp. | reverse complement strand
GGTCGAGGACGGCGGCGGCGCCTTGCTGCTGCCCGGGCTCGTCGAAAGCCACACCCACCTCGACAAGACGCTCTGGGGCATGGACTGGTACCGCAACGAAGTGGGCCCCCAGCTCACCGACCGCATCGAGAACGAGCGCGCCTTCCGGCATGCGAGCGGGCACGACGCCGCCGCGCAGTCGCTGGTGCTGGCCAAGGCCTTTCTCGCGCTCGGCGCCACGCGGCTGCGCACGCACGTCGACATCGACACCCAGGCCGGCCTCGGCCACCTCGAGGGCACGCTGCGCACGCGCGAGACGATGCGCGCGGCGCAGCAGCAGATCCAGGTGGTGGCCTTTCCGCAGTCGGGCCTGCTCGGGCGGCCGGGCACAGCCGAGCTGCTCCACCAGGCGCTGGCGCGCGGCGCCGACCTGCTCGGCGGGCTCGACCCGTGTGCGATCGACGGCGACCCGGTGCGCTCGCTCGACCTGCTGTTCGGCCTGGCCGAGAAGCACCAGTGTCCGCTCGACATCCACCTGCACGAGCCCGGCGCGATGGGGGCGTTTTCGCTCGACCTGATCCTGCAGCGCACCGCCGCGCTCGGCATGCAGGGCAGGGTGGCGATCAGCCATGGCTTCTGCCTCGGCGACATCGCCGATCGTGACCGCGACGCGCTGCTCGCGCGCATGGCCGCGCTCGGCGTGGTGCTGATCACCAGCGCGTCGCCTTCGCGCACCGTGCCGCCACTCATGGCCTGCCGGCAGGCCGGCGTGACCGTGTGCGGCGGCAACGACGGCATCCGCGACACCTGGTCGCCCTACGGCAGTCCCGACATGCTCGAGCGCGCGATGTTCATCGGCATGCGCTACAACCTGCGCCGCGACGATGAGATCGAGGTTGCGCTCGACACCGTCACGCATGCGGGCGCGCGCGGCTGCGGATTCACGGACTACGGCCTCGAGGTGGGCTGCCGCGCCGACCTGGTGCTGGTCGATGCCCGGACCGCCGCGCATGCGGTGGTCGCGCGGCCACCGCGTCGTCTCGTGGTGGCGGGCGGGCGCATCGTGGCGCGCGATGGCGTGCTCGAGGCCGGCGCAATATGCGCGACCAGCTGACCGCCTTTCACTGGTGCGGGGGTGCCATCCGCAGCCGCAGCGTGAGCGGCACGGTGCACGTCGGCGCGCTCGATGTGCCTGCGCCGCCCGCACGCCTCGCGGCCGACTGGGAGCGCGAGATCGCGACGCGGCTCTTCCTCGAGCCCGGCGACGTCGAGCCGCTGCCGCTGGCCCGTGCGCGCATGCGCTGGCCCGGTTTCGCACGCGCGGTGCAGGCCATGGCCGACTGGCTCGCCGCGCTCGGCATGCCCGGCGTGCTGGACGACGGCGAGCATGCACACCTGGCGCTCATGGCCTGCCGCGGCGCCCGGTACCACCACGATGCCGAGCAGTACGGCAGCGCTGTCTTCTGCAACCTGTTCGTGAGCGAGGACAAGGGGCTGGACGTGCATTTTCCCGGCCTGGGCCTGCGCGTGCCGCTGGCCAGGGGCACCGCGCTGGTCTTCGACACCGCGCAGCCCCATGCCGTGGTCCGGCGCGGCAGCAGCGGCTTCGACGCGGCGCACTTCGCGGCCGGATGCGACGTGACACAGTGCTTCCTGACCTGGGAGCTGCCGGTGGCGAACCCCGCGGTGGCGCGTGCGATGGGCATTGGGTTCGACGCCGACCCCGCAGCCGCCTCGCGGCTCGATGAAGCGCAGGTCCGGCGTGATGGCGCTCGCGTTCGCGTCTGCCCGGACACGGGCGGCTGGTGCGCGCAAGGCTGAGCGGGGCGCGATCCGCGCGATTCACGACGATGTTGTTACTCCCCGCTGCGCGCCAGCCTCCCTAGAGTGGCATCACGGCGCCACGAGGTGCGCCGCAAGCAAGGAGCGCTCTCTCATGAACAGCATCACGCGCAGCGCAGGCGTCGCGCAGGCGATCGAGGTCTACCGGAACGTGGCCGCATGCAAGGCCCGGATCGCAGGCGGCGGCAGCGGCAATGTCCACGCACTGGCGGCCGCGTTGATGCTGCCCTGCTACCAGGCCGAGTTCCGGATGCGGGCGCAGGCCTTGACCCCGGCCGAGGCGGGCGAACTCAGGCATGCGCTCGACGCCTTCGGCGACGTGTGTCGATGAGCGGCTTCGCCGCGCTACGATGCCGCTGCATCCGCAGACACGCAAGGAGGCAGGCCCATGCAGAACCCCCGACAACCATCATCATCCACCGGCTCCACCCACGCCGCGCGCGGGCGCCGTGCGGCGCTCCTTGCCGCATCCGTGCTGCTCGCGGCCTGCCAGGCCCAACCCGAATTCCGCCCGCTCACCTCCGAGGTCCCGCCGCCGCCCACCTTCGTGACCGTGCCCGCCGACCCCGGCTGCCAGGCCGCGCAGGCGAGCTATGCGCTCGGCCGGCCGGTCGCGCAGCCGCTGCTCGAGGAACTGCTTTCGCGCACCGGCTCGAGCACCGTGCGCACCGCCGCCGCGGGCGAGCCGCTGCCGGCGCCGGCCGATCCGAAGCGCCTGAACGTCGATGTCGATCCGCAAGGCCGCATCGCCGGCGCGCGCTGCGGCTGAATCGATAATGCCGCGATGACTTCCCAGACCTCCATTGCGCTCGACTGCTACTACAGCCTCTCGTCCCCGTGGGCCTACCTCGGCGGCCCGCAATTGCAGGACATCGTGCGCCGCCACCACGTGCGGCTCGTGCTGAAGCCCTACGACTTCCAGGCCGTGGTGCCGCAGACCGGCGGCATTCCGCTCAAGACCCGGCCCGAGCCGCGCCGCACCTACCACGCGCTCGAGCTGGCGCGCTGGCGGGACTACCTGGGCATGCCGCTCAACCTCGAACCCGCCTACTACCCGAAGGGCGCAGCGGTCGACCCGAACTGGAACAAGTACCCGGGCTGGATGGTGATCGCCGCCCAACTGCAGGGGCTCGATGCGCAGCCGCTCTCGCACGCGCTGCTGCGCGCGCTGTGGGCCGAGGAGCGCGACACCTCGCAGGCCCAGGTGCGCATCGCGGTGGCGAACGAGAACGGCTACGACGGCGCGTCGCTGCAGGCGCAGGAGCAGTCGGCCGAAGTGCTCGCGGTGTACCGCGCGAACAGCGCCGAGGCGGTCGAGGCGGGCGTGTTCGGCGCGCCGACTTTCATCCTGAACGGCGAGCGCTTCTGGGGGCAGGACCGGCTGGCGTTCATCGACCGCGCGCTCGACCGCCTGCGCCATGCCGCCGGCGGATAATCGCGCGATGCGAATCCGCTTCACCAAGATGCAGGGGGCCGGCAACGATTTCGTCGTGCTCGACGAGACGCGCGGCGCGCTGGGCCTCGGCGCCGCGCAGTACCGCTTCCTGGCCGACCGCCATTTCGGCGTGGGCGCCGACCAGATCCTCTCGGTGCGGCCATCGCCGGCCGCGGGCATCGACTTCCAGTACGTGATCCACAACGCCGACGGCGGCGAGGTGGAGCAGTGCGGCAACGGCGCGCGCTGCTTCATGCGCTTCGTGCGCGAACACCGGCTCACCGACAAGGACGAGGTGCGCGTGCAGACGCTGGCCGGCGTGATCGCGCCGCGCATGGGCGCCGACGGCCGCGTCACGGTCGACATGGGCGCGCCGGTGTTCGAGCCCGATCGCGTGCCCTTCGACACCGCCGGCCTCGATGCGCAGCCGGACGGCGGCTGGCACACCTGGCACCTGGCGCTCGGCACCCATGCCGACAGCGCCATCGTGCCGCTCGCGGTGTTGTCGATGGGCAATCCGCATGCGGTGCAGCTGGTCGACGACGTCGAGACCGCGCCCGTCGCGGTGCAGGGGCCGCTGATCGAGCACCATCCGCGCTTTCCGCAGCGCGTGAACGCCGGCTTCATGCAGGTGCTGGACCGCTCGCACATCAAGCTGCGGGTGTTCGAGCGCGGCGCCGGCGAGACGCTGGCCTGCGGCACCGGGGCCTGCGCGGCGGTGGTGGCGGGCATCCGCCTGGGCCGGCTCGACGCCCGCGTCGACGTGCAGACGCACGGCGGCATCCTCACCATCGAATGGCACGGCGGGGGCCAGCCGGTGCTCATGACCGGGCCGGCCACCACCGTCTTCGAGGGTGAGATCGACGTGCCCGAACAGCTATGACACCTCCCACGAACAACAACAACGACGCCATGAACCCGATCACCGAAGACGACATCGCGAACTACCTGGCGAACACGCCCGACTTCTTCGAGCGGCATGCGCAGCTGCTGGCGCAGGTGCAGCTCACGAGCCCGCACGGCAACCGCGCCGTGAGCCTGCAGGAGCGCCAGGCCGAAATGCTGCGCGAGAAGATCAAGGCGCTCGAGCATCGCCTGATGGACATGGTGCGTCATGGCACCGAGAACGTGTTGATCGCCGACCGGCTGCAGCGCTGGACCACCGGCCTGCTGACCACGCGCGAGCCGCGCAGCTTGCCGTACCGCATCGCGGTCGACCTGCAATCGCTGTTCATGGTGCCGCAGACCGCCATCAAGGTCTGGGACTGCAGCACCGACTACCTCAACGAAGCCTATGCGCAGTGGGTGAGCGACGACGTGAAGACGCTCGCCACCTCGCTCACTTCGCCCTACTGCGGGCTCAATTCGGGTTTCGAGGCCGCCAACTGGCTGCCCGAGCCGGCCGGGGCCGCGTCGATCGCGCTGATCCCGCTGCGCGCCGATGCCGAATCGCCGGCCTTCGGGCTGCTGGTGCTGGCTTCGCCCGACGCCCAGCGTTTCAATGCCGACATGGGCACCGACTTTCTCGAACGCATCGCCCAGCTGGCCTCGGGCGCGCTGTCGCGGCTGCGGCCTTGAGCGGCCGGCGGCGGCCTTGGCGGGCCGCACGCGCGGTGCTGGTCGCGGCGCTGCTGGCCGGGCTGCTGGCCTACCTGGCGATCGCGGCCATGATCTGGCGCCGCGCCGCCGTTGCGCTCGACCATCCACCCGCGCGCACGGCCGATGCCGCGCTGGTCCTCGGCAACCGCGCCTACCTGCGCGGCAAGCCCAATCCCTGCCTCACCGGCCGCGTCGACACCGCCATCGCGCTCGCGCGCGAGGGCCGGGTGCGGCAGCTGGTGTTCTCGGGCGGCGTCGACAAAGAAGACGGGCGTGTCGAGGCCGAGGTCATGGCGCAGCATGCCCGGGCCCAGGGCCATGCCGGGCCGGTGCTGCTGGAGCCGGCCTCGACCTCGACGCGGCTCAACCTCGCGCTGTCGCGCCCGCTGTTGCAGAACGCGGGCGTGCGCAGCGTGATCGTGGTGTCGGAGCCGTACCACCTCTGGCGCGCCGAGCGCCTGGTGCGCGGGAGCGGCTTCGACCGCGCGTTCGACGTGCAGTACGCCGCAGCGCCCACGCGCTGCTGGCGGCGCTGGGGCATGCTTTTCAAGGGCGCGTTGCGCGAGCCGCTGGCGGTCGTGAACAATGCACTCCATGGCTACCTCCACTGACACCACTGACGCCGCCGCTCCAGCCGATGCGCACTGGGTCGAGAAGTACCTCGAGCACGTGCGCGTGGAGCGCCGCCTCGCCGCGCGCACGGTCGAGCTCTACGCCATCCACCTGCAGGCGCTGAAGGCCCATGCCGCCGAGGCCGGCCTCGCGCTCGACCGGGTGCAGACCGCGCACATCCGGCGCTGGATGGCGCAGCTGCACGGCGCGGGGCGCGAGCCGCGCGGCATCGCGCTGGTGCTTTCGTGCTGGCGCAGCTTCTACCGCTGGCTCGGCAACGAGGGGCTGGTGGGCTTCAACCCGGTGAAGGACGTGCATGCGCCGAAGGCCGCGCGGCCGCTGCCCAAGGCGCTGGCGGTCGACGACGCGGTGCAGCTCGCCGAGCTGTACGACGCCGAGGCCGATCCCTGGACCGAGGCGCGCGACAGCGCCATCGTCGAGGTGCTCTACGGCTGCGGCCTGCGCGTGAGCGAACTCACGGGCCTCGATGCACGGGCCAGCGCCACGGCGCGCGGCTGGGTCGATCTCGAATCGCGCGAAGCCAACGTGCTCGGCAAGGGCGGCAAGCGGCGCCTGGTGCCGATCGGCGCCAAGGCGGCCGAGGCGCTCGGCGAATGGCTCGCGGTGCGCGGCGACTGCGCGGCACTCACGGCCTCGACGCTGCGCGATCCGGCCAGTGCTGCGGCGCTCTTCATCAACAGCCGCGGTGCGCGCATGTCCTCGCAGGCGGTCTGGAAGCTGCTGCGCCAGCGCAGCCTGAAAGCGGGGCTCGCGGCGCCGGTGCATCCGCACATGCTGCGGCATTCGTTCGCGAGCCATGTGCTGCAGTCGAGCAGCGACCTGCGCGCGGTGCAGGAACTGCTGGGCCACGCCAACATCTCGACCACCCAGATCTA
>CAMLCW010000298.1 GCA_946478645.1 uncultured Variovorax sp. | reverse complement strand
TGGCCGGCTACGGCTGGCGCGACAGCCTGGCCACCGGCTCGCTGATGAACGCGCGCGGGCTGATGGAGCTGATCGTGATGAAGATCGGGCTCGACGCCGGGCTGATCGGCCCGGAGCTCTTCACCATGCTGCTGGTGATGGCGCTCGCCACCACGGCGATGACCGGGCCGCTGATCAACCTCGTGATGGGGCGGGCGAAGCCGGCTGCGGCCGCGGCTGCTGCGGCAGCGGCTCAGGAGCGGTCTTCGAGCACGTAGCCCTGGCCGCGCACGGTGTGCAGCAGCTTGCGCGGGAACGGATCGTCGAGCTTGCTGCGCAGCCTTCGGACGGCGACCTCGATCACGTTGGTGTCGCTGTCGAGCGGATCGTCCCAGACCTGCTCGGCCAGGTTCGCGCGTGAGAGAACCTGGCCGCGGGCGCGCATCAGCGCCGCGAGCAGCGTGAACTCCTTGGGCGTCAGGTCGATGCGCACCGGGCCGCGCATGCAACTGCTGCGGCTGGCGGGGTCGAGTTCGAGGTCGGCGAGCCGAAGCAGGCGCGCGTCCGGCCGTTGCCCGCCGCGGCGCAGCAGCGCCTGCACGCGCGCCAGCAGGTCGGGCAGGCGGAAGGGCTTCACCAGGTAATCGTCCGCGCCCAGCCGCAAGCCGTTGACCCGGTGCTCGACCGTGTCGCGCGCGGTGAGCACCAGCACCGGCACGTTGCTGCGGCGGCGGATGGCCTGCAGCACCGCAAAGCCGTCGGCGCCCTGCGGCAGCACGTCGAGCAGCACCAGCGCGTGGCGGCCCTCGGTCGCCTTCGCGCGGGCCTCGGTGCCGCTGTGCGCCATGTCCACCGCGTAGCCGTGGGCTTCCAGGTCACGCTTCAGCGTGTCTGCGGGCCGGGGCTCGTCCTGGATGACAAGGAGCCGCATGGCCGCAGGCGGTGGGCGAGGCGTTCAGCGCGCGGGCCGAATCGCCGACTTGGGCCGGAAGGCCTTGCAGACCGCGTCGTCAGTCTCGAGGTACGGCCCGCCGATCAGGTCGATGCAGTACGGCACCGCCGCGAAGATGCCGGGCACCGCCTGCGTGCCGTCGGGGTTCTTCAGGCCTTCGAGCGTTTCGGCGATGGATTTCGGCTGGCCGGGCAGGTTGATGATCAGGCTCTTGTCGCGGATCACCGCCACCTGGCGCGAGAGGATCGCGGTCGGCACGAAGCGCAGGCTGATCTGACGCATCTGCTCGCCGAAGCCCGGCATTTCCTTGTGCGCCACGGCGAGCGTGGCTTCGGGCGTCACGTCGCGCAGCGCCGGGCCGGTGCCGCCGGTGGTGAGCACCAGCGCGCAGCCGGCGTCGACCAGTTCGATCAGCGTCGCGCTGATGAGCGCCGCCTCGTCGGGGATCAGCCGGGCCTCGAAGGTGATCGGGTTCTTGAGCGCCCGGCCGAGCCATTCCTTGAGCGCGGGCAGGCCCTTGTCTTCGTAGGTGCCGCTGGAGGCGCGGTCGCTGATGGAGACGATGCCGATGCGGACAGGTTCAGGTGCGCTCATGGTCTTGCTCCTTCCCCTTTCGGGGGAAGGTTGGGATGGGGGCGCGCAGAGCGCCCGATGGATGCGCCGCATGCCCCCACCCCGGCCCTCCCCCGGAAGGGGAGGGAGGAAAACAGTGCGGTCATGCGTCTTGCTCCCGGTCCTCTGCAGCGGCGGCGCTGGCATGGTCGTCGCCGCCATGCACCGCGAGTTGCGCGCGCACCAGCTGGAAGATCTCGCGGTAGGCCTTGCCCTGGCGCGGCGCTTCGCCCGGCGGGCCGGCCTTCAGGTCCTTGCGTGCCTGGCGCACCAGCGCACGCAGCTGCTGCGAATCGGTCGCCGGGTGGGTCTCGATCCAGCCGCCCAGCGCGTCGTCGTCGGCGATGAGGCGATCGCGCCAGCGCTCGGCCTCGTGCAGCGCGGCCGCCTCGGCCGCCGGCACGCTGTTCTGCTCCTGCAGGGCCATGCGCACGGCCTCGAGCACCTCGGGTTCGAGGCCGCGCATCAGCTTGCCGATGAACTGCATCTGCCGGCGCTTGCCTTCGAAGTTGGTGATGCGCTTGGCGTCGGCGATCGCATCGACCAGCTTGTCGCCCAGCGGCAGCGCGTCGAAAAGCCCGGCGCGCAGCCCGAGCAGCTCTTCGCCGAGCTTCTGGAGTTCGGCGCTTTCGCGCTTCATATCGGTTCGGCTTGCTTCGTCAGTGCCCTTGAGCTCGCGCTTGAGCTCGAGGTCGAGTTCGCTGCCCTCGGCGACGAACTGGCCGCGGACGAAATAGCCTTTTTTGGGTTTGCGGGACATGGGGTGGATTCTGGGCCGCGCCGGGCGGCGCTGCAACGCGCCTTGCAAAGGCGAGGGAAACGGAGGAATGGAGTGCGCAAGTATCATAGCCACCACATGACGACATCATCTTCGCGCGCCGATTCCGGCTTCGCCTACAGCCGCTCCTTCTTCGAAAACCTGGTCGACACGGCCCTGGCGCATGCCAAGAAGCTCGGTGCGACCGACGCGGGCGCCGAGGCCTCCGAAGGCTGCGGCCTCAGCGTCTCCGTGCGCAAGGGCGAACTCGAGAACGTCGAGCGCAACCGCGACAAGTCGCTCGGCATCACGGTCTACGTCGGGCATCGCCGCGGCAATGCCAGCACCTCCGACTTCTCCGAGGCTGCCATTGCGCAGACCGTGCAGGCAGCCTACGACATCGCGCGCTTCACGGCCGAAGACCCGGTCAGCGGCCTGCCCGACGAGGCAGACATCGCCAAGGAACATCCCGAGCTCGACCTGTTCCATCCCTGGGAAGTGACCAGCGAAGAGGCCGCGCGGCTGGCGCTCGAATGCGAGGCGGCGGCCCTGTCGACCGACAAGCGCATCACCAACAGCGAAGGCGCGGGCGTCTCGGCGCAGCAGAGCCATTTCTTCAGCGCGCACACGCACGGCTTCCGCGGCGGCTATGCAAGCTCGCGGCACTCGATCTCGGTGGCGCCGATCGCGGGCAAGGGCGACGACATGCAGCGCGACGCCTGGTACAGCTCGATGCGCTCGGCCGCGGAGCTCGCGAGCCCGCAGGCGGTGGGCCGCTATGCCGCCGAGCGCGCGCTGAGCCGCCTGAAGGCGCGCAAGATCAAGACCGTCGAATGCCCGGTGCTGTTCGAGTCGCCGCTGGCCGTGGGGCTGCTGGGCGGCCTGGTGCAGGCCGTGAGCGGCGGGGCGCTGTACCGCAAGAGCAGCTTCCTGCTCGATTCGCTCGGCAAGCCGGTGCTGCCGAAGCACGTCGACGTCGCCGAAGACCCGCACATCCCGCGCGGCAAGGGCAGCTCGCCGTTCGACGACGAAGGCGTGGTCACCCGCGCGCGCAAGGTGGTGGACGCGGGCCGGCTCGAAGGCTATTTCCTCTCGACCTACTCGGCGCGCAAGCTCGGCATGAAGACCACCGGCAACGCCGGCGGCTCGCACAACCTGACGCTCAGCTCGCGCCTCACGCGCGCCGGCGACGACCTCGACGCGATGCTCGCCAAGCTCGGCACCGGCCTGTTCGTGATCGAGCTGATGGGCCAGGGCGTGAACTACGTGACCGGCGACTACTCGCGCGGTGCGAGCGGCTTCTGGGTCGAGAAGGGCCGCATCGCGTTCCCGGTGCAGGAGATCACCATCGCCGGCAACCTGCGCGACATGCTGATGGGCATCGAAGCCATCGGCGCCGATGCCTACACCTTCGGCGCGAAGACCACGGGCTCCATCCTGGTCAACCGCATGAAGGTGGCTGGCAGCTGAGACTCAAACAATCCGCAGCGACAGGTCCGGGAGCTTGTCGATGTGGATCTCGATCAGGTCGCCGCGCACCACCGGGCCCACGTTTTCGGGCGTGCCCGAATAGATGATGTCGCCCGGCATGAGCTCGAAAGCCTGCGACAGCCGGCTGATCTGTTCGGCCACCGACCAGATCATGTGCTTGAGCGTGGCGTTCTGCCTGGTCTGGCCGTTCACCTTGAGCCAGATCGCGCCGTCCGCGAAATGGCCGACGCTCGCGACCGGGTGGATCGGCCCGATCGGGGCCGAGCGGTCGAAGCTCTTGCCGATCTCCCAGGGCTTCTTCTGGTCGCCCATCTCGCGCTGGAGATCGCGGCGCGTCATGTCGAGCCCGAGCGAGTAGCCGTACACCCGGTCCAGCGCATCCGTGGGCGCGATGTTGCGCCCGCCCCTGGCGAGCGCGACCACCAGCTCCACCTCGTAGTGGTAGTTCTTCGTCAGCGTCGGGTACGGGTGGTCGGCCACGGTCCCGGGCATGACGACCTGGATCGCGTCGGTCGGCTTCTGGAAGAAGAACGGCGGTTCGCGCGTGGGGTCGGAGCCCATCTCGCGCGCGTGGGCCGCGTAGTTGCGGCCGATGCAATAGATCCGGCGCACCGGAAACACCTGGTCGGTGCCGACGATCGGCACCGTGGTCTGCGCGACCGGGAAGGGCGTCTTCGCCGCCGTGCGCGATGCGCCGGCGGGCGGCAGTGCGCAGCCGGCGAGCGCGCCGGTGGCGATGGCGGCGGAACCGGCCAGCAGGCCGCGTCTGGAACTGGACATGATGATGTGTCTCCTGCAACTTGGATCGGGCGATAAGAAAGAGAAGGGCGCCGGCCGGCCGGGTCATTCTGGAGCGCAGCGCACAGGCGCTTGCGCACGCATCTACGCAAAAACAGCACACATCCCACACTCGCGCGCTTACCATCCCGAACCATGTCGGCACCTCGATCCAGCCTGCGCCTCTACGGCATGCAGGAGCGCGCCAATCACCTCGACTTCGACATCCGTTTCGAGGGCGCGCGTGACGTGCTGGCGCGGCCGCACCGGCATGAGTACTTTCAGATTCAGGCCAGCATCCGCGGCGGCTCGCAACAGGTGATCGGCGGCGCGGTGCGGCCGTTCACCGCGGGGCACCTGAGCTTCGTGCTGCCGTACCGCGTGCATGTGGTGCCGCATCCGCCCGGCGCGCGCTACGCGATCGTGAACTTCGACCAGGCCTTCCTCTGGCCCGAGCTGGCAGCCGAGCCGCTCGAGACGCTGGATGCCGCACGCCAGCCCGAGCTCGCGCCCTTCCTGTTCCAGGAGGCGCTGGATTTTCATTTTGGCGACGCGGATTTCGCGCGCATCCTCGGGTGGCTCGACGAACTCGCGGCGCTCAACCGCGAGCGGGGCTTCGCCAGCGTGGGTGCGATCCGCGGCACCCTGCTGCAGATGCTGGCGCTGGCCTGCGACCGGTATGCGCCGCAGCTGCTCGCGCAGGCGGCGCTGCTGGGCGGCGGCCGGAATTCAGGCGGCGATGCGCTGCAGCGCGTGATGCGCCATGTGCGCGAGCATCTCGGCGAGCCGATGTCGCTCGACGATGCCGCCGCGGCGGCGATGCTGTCGCCCAACTACCTCGCGCACCTGCTCAAGAAGCAGACCGGCCGCACCTTCACCGAACTCGTGACCGAGCGCCGGCTCGAGCGCGCGAAAGAACTGCTGTTGACGTCGAACGCCCGCATCGGCGACATCGCGCGGCAGTGCGGCTTTGGCGACGCGGTCTACTTCAGCCGGCGTTTCCGGCTGCGCAACGGGGTCACGCCGCGGCAATTCCGCAGCGACGCCGGCGTGGGGCTGGCGGACGCGCGCTAAGGCTTCGCCGGCACCGGCGCCACCAGGTGCTCGAGCATGCGCCGCGCATGGAGCGGCAACTCCTGCGAAGAGCGCACGCAAGCCATCAGCGTGCGCTCGGCCCAGGCGTCGCCGAGCGCGACCAGCGCGATCTTCATGGCGCGCGCGCAGCGTTCGGCCGCGGTCTGCGGCACGATGCCCACGCCGATGCCATGCGACACCATGCGGCACACGGCCTCGAAGTTGCCCACGCGCACGCGGTAGGCCAGGTGGCGGCCGAGCGCGCGCGCATGCTGCGTCAGCAGCTGCTGCAGCGCGCTGTCGGCGGGCAGGCCGACGAACTCGCTGTCGACCACTTCGGCCAGCATCACGCGGCGCCGACGGGCCAGCGCATGGCCGCGCGGCATCACGAGCACGAGGTCGTCGCGGCGGAACGGATGGCATTCGAGGCCGTCGGTGTCGACGGCGTCCGAGACGATGCCGATGTCGCAGCGCCCGCCGCGCAGCGCATCGGCGGTGTCGGGGCTCGGGCGTTCCTCGAGGTCGACCGAGATGCGCGGGTGCTGCATGAGGAAGCGGCTAAGCACCTCGGGCAGGTGCTCGGTCAGCGCCGAGGTGCCGCACATGAAGCGCACGTGCCCCTTCAGGCCCTGGCCGTACTCGCCGAGCTCGCCGCGCAGCCGCTCCATCTGCTGCAGCACGACGCGCGCATGGTGCACCAGCGTGCGGCCGGCCTCGGTGGGGCGCACGCCCTGCGCATGGCGCGTG
>CAMLCW010000297.1 GCA_946478645.1 uncultured Variovorax sp. | reverse complement strand
GCGGGTGTAGTTCAATGGTAGAACGGCAGCTTCCCAAGCTTCATACGAGGGTTCGATTCCCTTCACCCGCTCCACCATCTGTCGAGTGAAAACGCAATTTCCCAGCGCCGCTGCGGACTATTGCTGTGTACTGGCATTCATCCAAATGCGAATCACAGTACCCGCAAACCGTTGGGGAGCTGGATGAAGTTCTGTGTGGGCTGGCGCACGCTGCTCGCCGCCGCGATCTCGGCCATGCCCTCTTGGGTGATGCGAGTCACAGTGGCTACATGCCAGACAGCGTGCCGGGCTCGCGTCCTGATGGTCTCGAACTCAGCCTCGACCAAACCGGTGGCCACAAGCATCGACACCTGCCGTACTTCCTTCGGGTCGGTAACCCGGACCGGCAAATGCACCCGTTGCAGCCTCAAGAGAAGAAGGATGGGCATTCAGTTCTCCAATGCCGGCCAACGTTGACTCTTCAGAGGCCGGATGCTTTGGAGTGTGAAGTTTTCACATTCATGGTGGCATGCGCGTCGGACTAAGTCGATAGTTTTGCTCGGTGCCGATGCCGACGCTACGGCTGTTTGCTTCGCCCGGCCGCGCACGCGGAAGCGGACGTGTGCACTGCACGCGACGATGGCTTCATTTCCCAATGAAGCGCGCCGGCGAACAGGCGCCCCGGCTTCAGCACTGTGCCGGGCCCCAGCCGGCCGGGCGCAGCGTGTGGCGCACAAGGCAGAGTTCTTTCCTGCCCGTCTGGTTGCCGCTCCTCATGGCACGACGGTATGCCAGAGCTTCCTTCGGCCCCGTCGCGGCTTTCGCGACGATCTTGTTACTCCCTCCTCGCACGCCGCGCCATCTAGATTGCGCCTACGCCCGGCCATCGACACGCCGGCGCCCACGCAACGAGCGACCAGCGAAGAAAGGAAAACAAGCCATGCCCTCCTCCCCCTACACCGGCGGCTGCGCCTGCGGCGCAATCCGCTACGAGATCGCCGGCGAGCCGATCTTCCAGAACGACTGCCAGTGCCGCGACTGCCAGCACACGAGCGGCAGCGGCCACGGCTCCTATCTCTCGTTCGAGCGTGCGGTCGCTACGCTCAGCGGCAACGCGACGCTATGGGACGCGGTGGCCGACAGCGGCAACGTGAAGACGCGCGCGTTCTGCCCCACCTGCGGCTCGCCGGTGTACGTGACCTTCGCGGCCATGCCGGACCACATCGCCGTGCATGCGGCCAGCCTCGACGATCCCGCGCGCTATCGGCCGCAGGTGGTCACGTACGCCGTGCGCGGCCACGCGTGGGATTTTCTCGACCCGGCGCTGCCGAAGATCGAACGCATGCCTCAACCCGCCAGGTCGAAGCAGCAGCCGGCGTAGTACGGCTTGTCCCCGCCCTCGACGAAGGGCA
This sequence comes from uncultured Variovorax sp., assembly GCA_946478645.1. The sequence continues at coordinate 4,999 of CAMLCW010000297.1, read as the reverse complement.
CCTGGATCGGCTTGCCCTCGTTGCGCCACGCGTCGCGGCGCTTGTAGCCCGCTTGGCGCAGTTCGGCCCAGAGTTCCTCGTCGTGCTGGATGCGGTAGGGGCACACCGCGAAGCCGATGCTGTTGAGCGTGTAGATGGTGCGTTCCGGATGGACCGCGGTGGTGTTCATCACGATGCGCTTCGGCTTGGTCTCGAGCGCGCCGAGGATCTCGCCGATGCGCGTCGGCAGGTACTGCAGGCTGCCCGAGACGTACAGCACGTCGCAGCCGCTCGCCTCGCGGTAGTCGGTGGTGAAGTCGAGCTGCGCGGTAGCCTCGCGCCGGACCGCGAGCTCGCGGCCGGTCTGCACCACGCCGGGCACGTCGCACACGGTCCAGTGCAGGCCGCCCGGGTACGGCAGCACGCGCTTGAAGGCGTAGTACTTGATACCGACGTGGCCGCCGAGGTCGAACACGCGCCGCATGCCCGCATCGAGCGAGCGCGAGAGCCAGAACAGGCCCGGATAGTCCCAGAAGTAGATCTGGTGGCTGTAGACCTCCCAGGCCGCCTGGGCGTTGTCGTAGCCCACGGGCTTCGACTCGGGCGCGCCGGCCTCGGCAGCGGCAAAGCTCTCGAACGAGCCCATGAAGAGGTTCTCGTCCTGGTTGTCCAAAAACTTGCGCTGGTAGGCGCTCGGCGTCATCGGCTGCAGGGTCGCAAGCATGGTGTCATCTCCTCGTTGGTCTGTTGGTTCGCGTGCGGTCGTTCACGGGGTGGCCATCGATTCATCCGCCCGCGGCGCCTTCCTGCGCTGCGCCACGCCGGGTGGCCACGCACATCAGCGACAGCGCGCTCGTCGCCGCGGAAGGCTGGCGGCCCGACAGCACATTGCCGATGCGGTACTTGAGTTGCGCGGGGCCGACCACGCCGCTCAGCGCCTCGGCGCCGATCTGGTGGTTGTGTGCGTAAACGCGCACGTCGAAATCCAGCGGCTCGAGCGTGCTGCGGAAGAACTCCTGCGTGACGCCATCGCCCGGCTGGTGATGCACTTCGGTGGCGAGGCCGCACGATTGCTGGCTGCCGGTCTTGTGGAAGCCGTGCCGCGTCGCGCGGTACACCCACAGCCGCGCATCCCACATCAGCTTCGCCAGGCCCTTGTAGTCCCAGGCACTGCGCTGCGGATCATGGTCGGTCACCAGCACGCCATTCGGCTTCACGAGCCGTGCGCCTTCGCGCAGCACCGCGGCCATGTCGTCGCAGTGGTGCAGCGACGCATTGATGGCCACGATGTCGGCCACCTGCGAGCGGAATGGCGTGTGGGCGGCATCGGCGAGCACCGCGGTATAGCCCAGCTTCGAAGCCAATTCCAATGAGCCCGGCGCCACGTCGACACCGACGAGCAGCCGCGGTTTTCCGCCCAGCGTCGCAAAGATATTGCCCGGCCCGCAGCCGAGGTCGATCACGACCTTGTCCGTCCAGTCGCCCGCCGCGGCCAACCAGCGGCTCCTGAAATACGCGTCGCGATGGCAGAAATCCAGGTACTCCCGGGCCCATTCGAGGTTGCCGAAATAGGTCGCGTTGGCCTGTATCGCCTCGCTCTGCCGAGGCGGCTCCCATCCGAAGTACGCCCCGAAATGCTGCAATGTCACATTTGGCAATAGGATTTCGCCGAACATTTGGATTCCTTGGAACTTGAGGAAGGCAATGGCAGGAATTTCGCAAGAATTACATGCCTTCGAGGTTTTGGTGGGCAGTTTTTATTTCGGTTACAAGCCCGTCAAATTAAAAACAGCATTCCTCTACCCAGAATCCCGTAGACCCTAAGTTCTCTTGGCGCCCGGTGTCGCGGCTGAACCACTGCCTGTGCCGGCCGGGCCGGCCGAAGCGCCCGCCCACCCGATTGCTCGCTCGTGGCGGCCGCGGATCCCGCGCTCTTGAAGCAGGCCCTTTGTCATGGGTGCGGACACGGGAAGCAGGACGGTTGTCTCCCTCAAAACGGGGCGCAACGCCCATGCACGAACGCCCTGCGATTTCTACATTGGACCCCGGCAAACCGTTCGGGGTCGGTCTTTTCGATCTCCCCACCCACGGTTTTGGTACCGCAGAAAGCACCGGGAATGGCCATGGCTACCCCGTTCAGGCGATATCCGGTAGTACTTCTTTGTAACGTTCGATTCGGCACTGTAACTTGGCGAACATGCGCACTCACTCGCAGGGGCAAAACCCATAGGATCGCCAACCCAAATAAGACCAAACGTACTACGCCGCCACCCTGCTCATCAATAACGCATTCGTGATGTGCTTATTGGTACCCATTACCGATCCAGGCTTTCCCTCATGAAACTCCAAACTGTTTCCCGGGCCCAAATCGAAATCCACCCGTTTTCATTGGGTGATCTCTTCGTTTCCTCTCTCAATAGGAAACTCCCGGCGGATCGGATCGAAACCGGGCTGGCGCTCGGCGGAGAAGGCGGGCAGCCCAGGATGCAACAGGGTGTAGCCGGCGGGGAATGCGTCGATACACCTTTCGCCGCGGCCTGGCTGCTGCTGCAGTCACGCTGGCTCGGTGCGGAAAAGCCGGTGCTGCACGAATCGCTCTGCAGCGCGGATGGGGCCCTCGTCGTCATTGAAGCCGCGTTCGATCCGGTCCAGCCGGCCGGCGCCTGGCTCGCGGCGGTCGATCGCCAGCGGCGCGATGCGGCCCCGGCGCACGACCTGGCGTCGCCGCCCGACGCGCTCTGGCTGCGCGGCCGCCCTGGCCAGCGTCCGGCCCAGGCGCCGCTCGCGCTCTGGCTCGACGCCGAGACCGAGCCGCCGCAGCTGCGCCTCGATGCCGACGCGGGCCTGCTCGATGCGGCATCGGCCACGCAGTTGCTCGCTGCCATTGCGCACACCGCCGGCGAATTGCTCGCGCGGCCCGATGCGCCGCTCGGCGAGATCGGCACGCTGCCCGACGCGGACCGCGCGCAGCAACTGCAGGCCTGGAACACCGCGCCCGCCCCGCTCGACCCCAGCCTCATCGTCACGGCCCGGTTCGCACGGCAGGCCGCAGCCACGCCGGATGCGGTGGCGCTGGTGCAGGGCGAAGCACGCATGCGCTATGCCGAGCTCGACCAGCGCGCCGACCGGCTCGCCCATCGCCTGCAGCACCTGGGCGTGCAGGCCGGCGACAGCGTCGGGCTGCTGCTCGACCGCTCGATGGCGGCGGTGGTGGCGCAGCTCGCCATCCTCAAGGCGGGCGCGGCCTACGTGCCGGTCTCGCCGGACTTTCCGCCCGAGCGCATCGCGCTGATGCTCGGCGAGGCGCACGCACGCCTGGTGCTGGTCGGCGCGCCGGACTGGCGCCACCTCGTGCCGGCGACCATGGCCGTGCTGCCGTTCGACGGCAGCGAAGCCGCCGGTGCGGACCCGGCCCTCGCCCCATGGAAGACACCCGCCATCGACGGGGAATCGGTCGCTTACGTGATGTACACCTCGGGCTCGACCGGTACGCCCAAGGGCATCGAGATCTGCCACCGCGCGATCCTGCGGCTGGTCGTCGGCGCGGACTATGCCGACTTCGCACCGGGGCAGGCGGTGCTGCATGCCGCGCCGCTCGCGTTCGATGCGGCCACCTTCGAGATCTGGGGCCCGCTGCTCAACGGCGGCTGCTGCGTGGTGCATGGCGAGCGCGTGCCCACGGGCGCCGGCCTCGCGCAAACCATCGCGGCGCACGGCGTGCATACCGCGTGGCTCACCGCGGCCCTGTTCAACGCAGTGATCGACGAAGACCCGGCGCACCTCGCGGGCCTGCGCCACCTGCTCACCGGCGGCGAAGCGCTGTCGGTTGCGCATGTGCGGCGCGCGCTCGCGGCGCTGCCCGGCCTGGTGCTGAGCAATGGCTACGGCCCGACCGAATGCACCACCTTCGCGGCCACGCACCGCATCCCGGCCGCGCTGCCGCCGGAGCTTCGCTCGATACCGCTCGGCCGCCCGATCACCGACACGGTGCTGCGCGTGCTGAGCCCGTCGATGGCGCTGCTGCCGGCCGGCTTCGTGGGCGAGCTCTGCATCGGCGGCCACGGCCTGGCGCGCGGCTACCTCGGGCAGCCCGCGCTGACGCAGGAGCGCTTCGTGCCCGATCCCTTCGGCGCGCCCGGCGAGCGCCTCTACCGCACCGGCGACCTCGCGCGCTGGCTCGCCGACGGCACGCTCGAGTTCATCGGCCGGCGCGACGGGCAGGTCAAGATCCATGGCCATCGCATCGAGCCCGGCGAGATCGAGACGGCGATCCTCTCGCACCCCGCGGTCCAGGCCTGCGCGGTCGTCGCGCGGCCCGACGCCAACGGGCAGCTGCGCCTCGTGGCTTACCTGGTCGCGCGCTCTGAGCGGCTGTCGTGGGAAGCGCTGCGCGCGCACCTCGGCGCGCGCCTGCCCGCGGCGCTGCTGCCGTCGGCGCAGGTCTGGCTCGCGCAGCTTCCGGTCACGCCCAACGGCAAGCTCGACCGCCAGGCATTGCCCGAACCCGCGGCCGAGCGGCCCGAGCTCGCACAGCCCTTCGAGGAAGCGCGCAGCGCCGCCGAGCAGCGCGTGTGCGATGCGTTCGCGCGCGCCCTGCACATCGACAAGGTCGGTCGCAACGACAACTTCTTCGACCTCGGCGGCGATTCGGTGCGGGTGCTGCAGGTTCTGGCGGAATTGCAGCGCGACGGCGCGCGCAGGCTGTCGACCAACCTCTTCTTCCGCCATCCCACGCCGGGCGCGATCGCGGCCGCGCTCGCCGAAGTCCCGCCGAACGATGCGCCGGCCGTTGCATCCGCCACGCCCGCCCCCGCCGCGGCCCCCGCCGGCATGGCCGACGCCATCGCGCTGATCGGCACCGCCGGCCGCTTTCCCGGCGCGGCCGACGTCGAGCAGTTCTGGGACAACCTTGTCGCAGGCCGCGACACCATCAGCTTCTTCGACGACGACACGCTCGACGCCGGCGTGAGCGAAGCGCTGCGGCGCGATCCGGCCTACGTGCGGGCGCGCGGCGTGATCG
>CAMLCW010000296.1 GCA_946478645.1 uncultured Variovorax sp. | reverse complement strand
CAGAAAAGGCCAAGGAGACGGCGAGCGAAGCCGCCGCGGCACCGAAGCCGCTGACTGCTGTGAAGCCGGCCGAAGTCGCCAAGGAAGCTGGCGCGAAGCCCGCCGCCGTGAAGGCCGTCGAGGCCGCCAAGGAGCCGATCGCCAAGCCGGCAGAAAAGGCCAAGGAGACGAGCGAAGCCGCCGCGGCCCCGAAGCCGCTGGCTTCTGTGAAGCCGGCCGAAGTCGCGAAGGATGCCGGTGCGAAGCCTGCCGCCTTGAAGGCAATCGAGCCTGCCAAGGAGCCGAGCGTCAAGCCAGCAGAAAAGGCCAAGGAAGCGGCCGTGGCACCGAAGCCACTGGCTGTTGTGAAGCCGGCCGAGGTCGCGAAGGATGCCACTGCGAAGCCTGCCGCCCTGAAGGCGGTCGAGCCCGCCAAGGAGCCGGTCGTCAAGCCTGCGGAGAAGGCCAAGGAAATCACGAGCGAGCCCGCCGTGGCCCCGAAGCCGGTGGCTGCTGTGAAGCCGGCTGAAGCCGCGAAGGACGCCGGTGCGAAGCTCGTCCCCCTGAAGGCGATCGAGCCCGCCAAGGAAACGACGGCCGAAACCGCCGCTGCACCGAAGCCGGTGGCTGCCGTGAAACCCGTCGCTGCCGTGAAGCCCGCCGAGTCCGCGAAAGCCGGCGCTGCGAAGGCGCTCAGCGCCGAGCCCGCCAAGGCACCTTGCGATGACCGTGCCGCCGAAGGCGCGAAGACCCCGGCGCGCTGATCCACGCGCAAGGGTGCAAATCCAAGCCCGCCAGCCGGCGGGCTTTTTCACACCCGGGGTGCGGCCTCAAGCCTCCGCGAGCAGCTTTTCGATCAGCTTGTGGAGCTCGGCGAAGTCGGGTTCGCCGATATAGCGCTTGACGATCTCGCCCTTCTTGTTGACGAGGTAGGTGGTGGGCGTGAGCTTCACGTCGCCCCAGGCCTGGGCCACGCTGCCGGTGTTGTCGATCGCCACCTTGAACGGCAGCTTGCGGGTCTCGGCGAAATTGACGACGTAGCTCGGCGGGTCGTAGCTCATCGCGACGGCCAATGTGTCGTAGCCCTGCGACTTGTACTTGTCGTAGGTGGCGATCACCTTGGGCATCTCGGCCACGCAGGTCACGCAGCTCGTGGCCCAGAAGTTGACCAGCGTGACCTTGCCTTTCAGGTCCTCGGTGCTTTTCTTGCTGCCGTCGAGCAGCACGAAGGTCGATGCCGGCGCGGCCGTGGCGCCCGAGCCGAAGTACACGCCCACGCCGGCCACGACGGCAAGGGCGACGGCGCTGGCGGCGATGTATTTTTTCATGGGGTCCGATGGAGAAGGGCGGCGCGATTTTAGTTCCGCCATGGCGATCGTGCAGGCATGGCGCCGCAACGCCCGGCCCGGTTGGCCCGGCCGGATAATCGCGCTCGATGCTGCCATTGCCCGTTTCCCGCCCCTGGCCCGTGCTGGCCGCCGCCGCCGTGCTGGCCGCCTGCAGCCCCACCTTCAACTGGCGCGAGGTGCCGATCGCCGAGGCCGGCCTGGTGGCGCTGCTGCCCTGCAAGCCCGACCGGGCCGAGCGCGCCCTTCCCCTCGGCGCCGAGTCGGTGCGCATCGCAATGGCGGGCTGCGAGGCGGGCGGCGCGACCTTTGCCGTGGCCCACGCCTCCGCCAACGACCCGGCCCAGGCCGAAGCCTGGCTCATCGCCTGGCGCGCCGCCACGCGCAGCCAGTTGGGCGCGGTGCAGGCGGCCGAAGCGCCGGCCACGCTCAAGAATGCAGCCGCGGGGCCGGCGCCCGTGCGGCTCGAGGCCGAGCCGCCGCAGCCGGGCGCCGCGCCGGTCCGGGTGCTCTGGTTCGCGCAGCGCCAGAAGGACGGGCGGATGGCGCTGTACCAGGCGACCGTGCTCGGCCGCCCTACGGCGCCGGACGCGGTGTCGGCCTTTTTCGAGGGATTGCGCCTTCCATGAGCCGCGTGGCGCCAGCCGGGTGATGTCCCCTCTCTACTTCGGCCGGAGCGCCCCGCATAATCGAAGCGTCGTCCTCCGCCCCGCATGAACAGCAGCATCCTCATCATTGCCCACTCACCGTTCGCGCAGGCGCTGCGGCGGTGCGCGCTGCATGTGTTCCCCGATTGCGAGCCGCACATCGTGGCGCTCGACGTGCTGCCCAACGTGTCGCCCGAGGAAACGCTGGCCGCCGCGCGCATCACGCTCGCGCAGCAGCTCCACGCGCCGCGCTCGCAGGTGCTGGTGCTCACCGACGTGTTCGGCGCCACGCCCTGCAACGTGGCGCAGAAGCTCGTGGACGGTGTCCGTTCACGGCTGATCGCGGGCGTCAACCTGCCGATGCTGCTGCGCGCGGTGACCTACCGCCACGAGCCGCTCGAATCGCTGGTGCAGCGCGCCATCGCAGGCGGCACCGCGGGCGTCATGCAGGTGGCGGTGGCGGCACCCCAGAACCAGGCCAAGAGAAAGCACAGTGATCAAGAAATCCGTGACCATCAGCAATAAGCTGGGCTTGCATGCGCGCGCGTCGGCCAAGCTCACCAAGCTCGCAGGCAGCTTTCCCTGCGAGGTCTGGCTCTCGCGCGGCGATCGCCGCATCAACGCCAAGAGCATCATGGGCGTGATGATGCTGGCCGCCGGCCTCGGCGCCACGGTCGAGCTGGAGACGAACGGCCCGCAGGAAGAAGAGGCCATGCAGGCCATCCTCCAGCTGATCGACGACAAGTTCGGCGAGGGTGAATAAGGTCCCGGCATGACGATCTCGATCCACGGCCTCCCCGTCGCACGTGGCATCGCCATCGGGCGCGCGGTGCTGGTGGTGTCCAGCCGCATCGACGTGGCGCACTACTTCATCAAGCCCGAGGAGATCGAGACCGAGATCGACCGGGTGCGCAGCGCGCGCAACCAGGTCGCCGAAGAGCTCGCCAAGCTGCAGACCAGCGTGTCGCAGATGGGCCCCAACGACGCACCGCACGAGCTCGCGGCGCTGCTCGAGGTGCATCAGTTGTTGCTGCAGGACGAGGCGCTCACCGGCGGCGTGAAGCACTGGATCACCGACCGGCTCTACAACGCCGAATGGGCGCTGACGACGCAGCTCGAGATCATCGCGCGCCAGTTCGACGAGATGGAGGACGAGTACCTGCGCGAGCGCAAGGCCGACCTCGAGCAGGTCGTCGAGCGGCTGCTGCACCGCATGAAGGGCACCGCCGCGGTGCTCGCGCCGAGCCCGCCGCGCCGCAAGCGCCCGGCTTCCGAAGAAGACGACGACCCGACGGCCGGCGACGGCTTCGACGTGCCGCTGGTGCTGATCGCGCACGATCTTTCGCCGGCCGACATGCTCCAGTTCAAGAAGAGCGTGTTCGCCGGCTTCGTCACCGATGTCGGCGGGCGCACCTCGCACACGGCGATCATCGCGCGCAGCATGGACATCCCGGCCGTGGTGGGCGCGCGCTCGGCCAGCCAGCTCGTGCGCCAGGACGACTGGGTGATCATCGATGGCGATGCGGGCGTGGTGATCGTCGATCCCTCGCCGATCATCCTGGCCGAATACGGCTTCAAGCAGCGCCAGGGCGACCTCGAGCGCGGCCGGCTCGCGCGCCTGCGCCACAAGCCCGCGGTCACGCTCGACGGCGAGCGGGTCGACCTGCTCGCCAACATCGAGCTGCCCGAGGACACCGCGGGCGCCATGAAGGCCGGCGCCGTGGGCGTGGGGCTGTTCCGCAGCGAGTTCCTGTTCATGGGCCGCGAGTCGCAGCGCCAGACGCGGCTGCCCGACGAAGAAGAGCAATACCAGGCCTACAAGCGCGCGGTCGAGGGCATGCAGGGCATGCCGGTCACGATTCGCACCATCGACGTGGGCGCTGACAAGCCGCTCGACGGCAAGGGCAGTTTCAAGCAGGAACACCTGAACCCCGCGCTCGGCCTGCGCGCGATCCGCTGGAGCCTGGCCGATCCCGCGATGTTCCTCACCCAGCTGCGCGCCATCCTGCGGGCGGCCGCGCACGGCGAGATTCACCTGCTGATCCCGATGCTTGCGCACGTCAGCGAGATCCGCCAGACGCTTTCGCTGATCGACTTCGCGCGCGCCGAGCTCGACAACCGCGGTGCGGTGCATGGCAAGGTGAAGCTCGGCGCCATGATCGAGATCCCCGCGGCGGCGCTCACGCTCAAGACCTTCCTGAAGTATTTCGACTTTCTGTCGATCGGCACCAACGACCTGATCCAGTACACGCTGGCCATCGACCGCGCCGACGAGGCGGTTGCGCATCTCTACGATCCGGCGCATCCCGCCGTGTTGAAGCTCGTGGCCGACACCATTGCCGAATGCCGCCGCCAGGGCAAGGGCGTGGCGGTGTGTGGCGAAATGGCGGGCGACGTGGCCTTCACGCGCCTGCTGCTGGGCCTGGGGCTGCGCAGCTTCTCGATGCATCCTTCGCGCATCCTCGCGGTCAAGCAGGAAGTGCTTCGCGCCGACACCACCAAGCTCGAAGCCTGGGCCCGCGGCGTGCTCGAATCGGACGATCCGGCCGCGGCGCTGGCGGGCTGAGCGCCCGCGCGTCCGGCGCGCGAACTGAAAAGAAACGAAACACGCCGAAACCGCGGCGAAAGGACTTGCCGCGCCGCGGCAAGCACCATCAGGTCTCCTCTTCACCACCGAAAGAAAGGCCTGAAATGAAATCCCTCTTCCAGTACTCGCAGCTCCCGCAACTCGTCGCCGTGGCATCGTTCGCGATGCTCGCCGCCGCCGGCGCCAAGGCCGAAACCTATGAAGGCGTGCACCCCGCCGTCTCGGCCATGAGCCGCGCGGACGTCAACGCCGAGGCCGTGCGCACCGCCGCTGCGCCCGACCAGAACGTGGTGCGCGGCTCGCGCGGCCCCGAGACCGTGGCGGTGTCGAAGGACCGCGCCAGCGTCGTGGCCGAGGCCATGCGCACGGCGGCCCAGCCCGACCAGAACGTGACGCCCGGCTCGCGCGTGAACAGCAAGGTCGTCTCGACGATGCAGAACCCGTTCGACGCACGCGCCTCGGCGGCCGCCAGCAGCAGCAGCAGGCTCTAAAAACCCGGCCCCGCGGGCGACCGGCCCCGGCCCCAGCAAGGAACATCATGAAACACTGGATCAAGCGCACCCTCTTCGGTTTCGCCGGCCTCGCGGTCGTCGCGGGCAGCATCGCCGGCTGTGCCGGCCACCGCCACGGCTGGGGCAACGGCGACAGCGCCGAGTTCCGCACCAAAATGGTCGAGCGCATCGGCGGCAAGCTGGAGCTCGATGCATCACAGAAGCAGAAACTCACGGCGCTCGCCGAGAAGCTGCAGGCGCAGCGCGAAGCCATGCGCGGCGGCAGCGATCCGCGTTCGGAGTTCCGTGCGCTGTTCGCCGGCGACAAGCTCGACCAGGCGGGTGCCGCCCGTTTGGTCGAGGAGAAGACGGCGGCGCTGCGCAGCGGCAGCCCCGAAGTCATCGCCGCCGCGGCCGACTTCTTCGACCACCTGAACCCCGCGCAGCAGCAGAAGGTGCGCGACTTCATGGCGCGTGGCGGCCGCCGCTGGAAGCACCATGGCTAGGCTGGCCACGCCAGTCTTCGCGCGACTCGCGTCGGCGCCTGGAATGCCGCTGCGCCCGATGCGGTCGGGTCATGCCGGCGCCGCCGCGTCGCCCGGGACACATGACGCGGCCGTGGCCGGCGGCGTGCGCACGCTGCTGCGGCTCGAAGGCGCCGTGGTGCTCGGCGCGGCACTGGCCGCCTATGCGCAGTTCGGCGCCGGCTGGGGCGTGTTCGCGCTGTGGCTGCTGGCGCCCGATCTCGCGCTGCTCGGCTACCTGGCCGGCCCGCGCATCGGCGCCGCGCTCTACAACGCCACGCATTCCTACCTCGGCGCGGTGGCGCTGCTCGCCGTCGGCGTGCTGGCCGCCATGCCCTGGGCCGTGGCCGGCGGGCTCATCTGGTGCGCCCACATCGGGATCGACCGCGCGCTCGGCTTCGGCCTGCGCTATGCCACGGGCTTCGGCGCGACGCACCTGGGCCGACTCGGAAAGCCGGACCCGTGGTGAGAAGGCCGCGATGGCACGCCAACCAAATGATCCCGCCGGGAGTGCCGACATGCCCGCCGGCCTGATCGTGAGCCAGCTGTTCGCCAGGAGGCACAATCCCGCCATGCCGCGCATCCTGCTGATCGACGACGACGAGCACCTCGCCGCGCCGCTGACCACCTACTTCGCACGCTTCGGCTGCACGCTCGAGAGCGCAGTGCGGCCGAGCGACGGACTCGCGAAGCTGCGCGCCGAGAGCTACGACGCGGCCATCCTCGACGTGATGCTGCCCGAGATGGACGGCTTTGCGCTGTGCCGCGAGATCCGCAAGGAGAGCGACATCCCGATCGTCATGCTCACGGCGCGCGGCGAAGTGATGGACCGCGTGGTGGGCCTCG
>CAMLCW010000295.1 GCA_946478645.1 uncultured Variovorax sp. | reverse complement strand
GGCCCACGTCGCAGAACGGGCAGCGGCGCGTGCACTTGTCGCCCATGATCATGAAGGTGGCCGTGCCCTTGCCGAAGCATTCGCCGATGTTGGGGCACGAGGCTTCCTCGCAGACCGTGTGCAGGTTGCTCTCGCGCAGGATCTGCTTGATCTCGTAGAACCGCGTGGTGGGGCTGCCGGCCTTGACGCGGATCCACTCGGGCTTCTTGAGCACTTCGCCGCTCTGGACCACCTTGACGGGGATGCGCGAGAGCTTGGCCGCGGCCTTCTGCTTGGCCAGCGGGTTGTAGTTCTCGGCGCTCTGGGCTTCCCGGACGACGGGGGCAGGGACGGCTTCGGTGGTGGTGCTCATTGGCTTCTCTAGGGCGCCAGGAAGGTGGCGAGCTTCTGGCTCAGCACCCGGGCGGCCTCTTCCCATGTGGTTTGGACCCCGATTGTAGAAAGGTCCACTGTTTGCAGCCCTGCGTAGCCGCAAGGGTTGATCCGCGAGAAGGGTTCGAGGTCCATGCCGACGTTGAGCGCCACGCCGTGGTAGGTGGCGTGGCGGCTGACCTTGATGCCCAGCGCGGCGATCTTGCCGAGGCCCCGGAACGGCTCGGCTGCAGGCAGCGGGCCGGTCAGCGCCGCATGCGAGAACGGGTCGTCGAGCCGCACGTAGATGCCGGGCGCGCCCGCCACGCGGTGGCCGGTGACGCCGAAGTGCGCGAGCGTGCGCAGCACCGATTCCTCGATGCGGTAGACGTATTCCTTCACGTAGTAGCCCGCGCGCCGCAGGTCGATCAGCGGATAGCCGACCACTTGGCCCGGGCCGTGGAAAGTCACCTGGCCGCCGCGGTCGGTCTGCACCACGGGGATCTCGCCGGGCGCGAGGATGTGGTCCTGCCGGCCCGCGATCCCCTGCGTGAACACGGGTGCGTGCTCGCAGAGCCAGAGCGCGTCGGGCGTGTCGGGCTGGCGCTCGTGCGTGAACGCGCGCATGGCCTCGTAGGTGGCCGCGTAGTCGGCGCGGCCGAGCCACTGCACCTCGATGCCCATGCCGGCCACGTCCGGAGTCAGAGGACGACCTTGACCATCGGATGGCTCGACAGCGCTCGGTACAGGTCGTCGAGCTGCTCGCGGCTGGTGGCGGTCACGGTGATCGTGACGCCCAGGTAGTTGCCGGCCTTGCTGTTGCGCAGCTCGACGGTGGTGGCGTCGAAGGCCGGGTCGAAGCGCTCGGCGATCTGGGTCACGGCATGCACGAAGCCGTCGGCCTTGGCGCCCATGACCTTGATCGGGAACTTCGACGGGTACTCGATCAGCGATTCCTTGCGGGGATCGGGAGCGGCCGTCGTGCCGGTGTCGGTGCTGCTGTCGTTCATGGGGTGGTCGCTCCTTGTGCTGGGTGCTGCTGTCGTGCGTTGCGCTGCTTGGCCTCTTGGTAAGCCGCGTACAAGGCTTGGTAGATGGGGCCGGGGCGGCCGTTCCCAATGGGCTGGCCGTCGAGCGTCGTCACCGGCAGCACTTCCTTGGTGGCCGAGGAGAGCAGCAACTCATCGGCGGCGAACACCTCGTCCCGCCCGATGCGGCGCAGCGCAAACGGGATGCCGCGCTCGGCGCAGAGGCGCTCGAGCAGGCCGTAGCGGATGCCGGTCAGCACCAGGTTGTCCTTCGGCGGCCCGAAGACGCTGCCGTCCTTCACGACCCAGACGTTGCTCGACGAGGCTTCGCTGAGCCATTCGTCTCGGAACATGACGGTTTCGGCGGCGCCGGCCTCCACGCTGATCTGCCGCGCGAGCACGGCGCCCAGCAGGCTGGTGCTCTTGATGTGCGCCTTTTCCCAGCGGAAATCGGCCGCGCTCACGCAGGCCACGCCCTTGGCGCGCACCGCATCGGCCACCGGCGGCAGCGGATTCACCATCACGAACACCGTCGGGCGCACGCCGCGGGTCATGACATGGTCGCGCGGGGCCACCCCGCGCGTCACCTGAAAGTACACGGATTGGGGCGCGTCGCCACCGGGCGCGACCAGGCGCATCACGATCTCGCGCCACTGCGCGAGCGACAGCGGCTTGGCGATCTGCAGTTCCGCGAGCGAGCGGTCGAGGCGCGCCATGTGTTCCTCGAAGCAGAAGGGCTGGCCGTGATAGACCGGGACGACTTCGTAGACGCCGTCGCCGAAGATGAAGCCGCGGTCGAGGACGCTGATCTTCGCGTCCTTCAGGGCGGTGTATTCGCCGTCGAGATAGCAGGTGGTGGAGGGGAGTGCGGCGGTGAGGGGGTGCATGCGGGAATTATCGGCCGGCCCCCCGGCAGGCGCTGGGGAACGGTTGCGTTCAGGCCCCGATGCGACGTCCCTTTTTCAAACGTGAGCCCGGAAGTGGCCGAGGCGCCTGGGTTTCTACTTATAATCAATGGCTTTGTTAAATTCCCGGCAGACAGCGCGAGCGGCATTCCAATGACAACCAACGCTCCCGTCTCCGAGATCGATGCCGAAGTCTCCGACTTCAAGCCGCTGACTGCCGAGGAGGCGCAGCGGCTTCGCGAGAAAAATCCCGAATTGTCGCCCTGGTGGGTGATTGGGGCCCAGGTGGCCGTGGGATTGCTTGTGGCTGGAGGGGCATGGATCTGGACGCAGCGCATCGGCGCGGCGGTCTCGGGTTTTTATGGGGCCATGGCGGTGGCGATCCCGGCGGCGTTGTTCGTCCGGGGTGTGCGCAGGGCGGGTGTTGCCGGCGCGCAGTCTGCGGCCATGTTGAGATTTTTTGTGTGGGAGATGATCAAGATCGGACTGACTGTGGCCTTGCTGGCCGCGGCGCCGTGGCTGATCGAGGGCATCAACTGGCTGGCCTTGGTGGCTGGCGTGGTGGCCGCCATGAAGATGTACTGGGTGGCGCTGCTGGTGCGGCCCGGGTTGTTGAACCGGATTTGACTGTTTAAAAAGAGACGCTGAAAGATGGCCGCCGAAGGACACGCCCCGACCGCGAGTGAATACATCGTTCACCACCTCCAGCACTGGCAAGTTGACTGGAGCCTCAATCCCGTCGTCCAGAAGGCGATCGTCGACTTCAACGTCATCAACCTCGACTCGGTGCTCTATGCGCTGATCGTGGGGGCGTTGGGCTGCTTCGTGCTGTGGCTTGCCGCGCGCAAGGCGACGCCGGGCGTTCCGGGGCGCTTCCAGGCCGCCGTCGAGATCCTGGTCGAGATGGTCGACAACCAGGCCAAGGCCAACATCCACAACGTCCAGAGCCGCAAGTTCATTGCGCCGCTGGCGCTCACCGTGTTCGTCTGGATCTTCCTGCTGAACGCGATGGACATGCTGCCCGTCGACCTGCTGCCCTCGATCTGGGCCAAGGTCTACGAAGCGGCCGGCCACGATCCGCACCACGCCTACATGCGCGTCGTGCCCACGGCCGACCTCTCGACCACGCTCGGCCTGTCGACCTCGGTGCTGCTGCTGTGCCTGTTCTACAGTGTCAAGATCAAGGGCCTGGGCGGCTGGGGCCACGAACTCATCACCGCCCCGTTCGGCGCCCATCCGGTGCTCTGGCCCATCAACCTGCTGATGCAGGTCATCGAATACCTCGCAAAGACCGTCTCTCACGGCATGCGGCTGTTCGGCAACATGTATGCGGGTGAACTCGTTTTCATGCTGATCGCGCTCATGGGTGGCGCGATGGCGGCCTCGTTCTCGGGAGTGATGTTGCCCATCGGCCACGTCATTGCCGGTACCGTCTGGGCGATCTTCCACATCCTGGTGATCACGCTGCAGGCATTCATTTTCATGATGCTGACCTTGATCTATCTCGGCCAGGCTCATGAAGCGCATTGAGTTCCCCTTTTTCTTTTCGTTTGCTTTCAATCTGTCCTAAGGAGTCATCATGGAAAACGTTCTCGGTCTCGTCGCTCTGGCTTGTGGTTTGATCGTCGGTCTCGGCGCGATCGGTGCTTCCATCGGTATCGCACTGATGGGCGGCAAGTTCCTCGAGTCGTCGGCTCGCCAGCCTGAACTCATGAACGACCTGCAGACCAAGATGTTCATCTTGGCCGGTCTGATCGACGCCGCGTTCCTGATCGGCGTGGCCATCGCCCTGCTGTTCGCCTTCGCCAACCCGTTCATCGCTGCGCTGCCGAAGTAATTTCCGTTCAACGCCACTCCAGAAAGGTGTTGCCGTGAGTATCAACGCGACCCTGTTCGTTCAGGCCATCGTCTTCCTGCTGCTTGTGCTGTTCACGATGAAATTCGTGTGGCCGCCGATCGCGAAGGCCCTGGACGAACGAGCACAAAAGATCGCTGCGGGCCTGGCGGCCGCCGAGAAGGCCAAGGCCGAACTGGCCTCCGCCAACCAGCGTGTCGAACAGGAACTGGTGGCGTCTCGCAACGAGACCACCAACCGCCTGGCCGACGCCGAGCGCCGTGCCCAGCAGATCATCGAAGAGGCCAAGAGCCGCGCCACCGAGGAGGCCAACAAGATCGTGGCCGCCGCGCGCGACGAGGCCGAGCAGCAATCCGTGCGTGCGCGCGAAGCGCTGCGCGAGCAGGTGGCTGCACTGGCCGTCAAGGGTGCCGAGCAGATTCTCCGCAAGGAAGTCAATGCCGGCGTTCATGCCGACCTGCTCAACCGCCTGAAGACCGAGCTCTGAGGACGACATGGCCGAACTCGCGACCATCGCCCGTCCCTACGCCGAAGCGCTGTTCAAGGCCTGCGCTGCAGACCTCGACGGCACGGCCGGCTGGCTCGACCCGCTGGCGGCCATTGCCGGCAATCCGCAGGTCCTGCAGTTCGCCGCCAATCCGAAGGCGCCGTCCGAGCAGGTGTTCGAGCTGATTGCCGGGCTGTTGAAGCAGCCGCTGCCCGAGGCGGGCAAGAACTTTCTGCGCACCGTGATCGACAACGGCCGCCTCGCCACGCTGCCCGAAGTGGCGCTGCAGTTCCGTGCCCTGCGCAACGCGCGCAGCGGTGCTGCCGATGCCGTGGTCTACAGCGCTTTCCCGATCGACGGCGCGGCGCTGGCCGAAGTGGGCGCGGCGCTGGAGCGGCGCTTCGGGCGCCAGCTCACGACGCGGGTCGAACTCGACCCCTCGCTGATCGGCGGCATCCGCGCCGTGGTCGGCGACGAAGTGCTCGACACCTCGGTCAAGGCGCGCCTCGAACAAATGAAAGCGGCGCTGACCGCCTGAGGGCGGGCGGCAGCCAGTTGGCCCCATTTACAGAAAGAAGGAAAGAGTCATGCAACTCAATCCCGCAGAAATTTCCGAACTGATCAAGAGCCGCATCGAGGGTCTGGGCGTCAGCGCCAACATCCGCAATGAAGGCACCGTGGTCTCGGTGACCGACGGCATCGTGCGCGTGCACGGCCTGTCGGACGCGATGCAGGGCGAAATGCTGGAGTTCCCGCCCAGCGCGGACGGCACGCCGTCGTTCGGCCTGGCGCTGAACCTCGAGCGCGACTCGGTCGGCGCCGTGATTCTGGGCGAGTACGAGCACATCTCCGAAGGCGACACGGTCAAGTGCACCGGCCGCATCCTGGAAGTGCCCGTCGGCCCCGAACTCATCGGCCGCGTGGTCAATGCGCTGGGCCAGCCGATCGACGGCAAGGGCCCGATCAACGCCAAGATGACCGACGTGATCGAGAAGGTCGCCCCGGGCGTGATCGCCCGCAAGTCGGTCGACCAGCCGCTGCAGACCGGCCTCAAGTCGATCGACTCGATGGTGCCGATCGGCCGTGGCCAGCGCGAGCTGATCATCGGTGACCGCCAGACCGGCAAGACGGCCGTGGCCATCGACGCGATCATTGCCCAGAAGGGCCAGGGCGTCACGTGTATCTACGTCGCCATCGGCCAGAAGGCCTCGTCGATCAAGAACGTGGTGCGCGCCCTCGAGCAGGCCGGTGCCATGGACTACACGATCGTGGTGGCCGCCTCGGCGTCCGAATCGGCGGCCATGCAGTACGTGTCGGCCTATTCGGGCTGCACGATGGGCGAGTACTTCCGCGACCGCGGCCAGGACGCGCTGATCGTCTATGACGACCTGTCGAAGCAGGCCGTGGCCTACCGCCAGGTGTCGCTGCTGCTGCGCCGCCCGCCAGGCCGCGAAGCCTACCCCGGCGACGTGTTCTATCTCCACAGCCGCCTGCTCGAGCGCGCGGCACGTGTGAACGCCGACTACGTCGAAGCCTTCACCAAGGGTGAAGTCAAGGGCAAGACCGGCTCGCTGACCGCACTGCCGATCATCGAAACGCAGGCCGGCGACGTGTCCGCGTTCGTGCCGACCAACGTGATCTCGATCACCGACGGCCAGATCTTCCTGGAAACCAACCTGTTCAACGCAGGCATCCGCCCCGCCATCAACGCCGGTATCTCGGTGTCGCGCGTGGGTTCGTCGGCCCAGACCAAGATCATCAAGGGCCTGTCCGGCGGTATCCGTACCGACCTGGCGC
>CAMLCW010000294.1 GCA_946478645.1 uncultured Variovorax sp. | reverse complement strand
ACGAGTAGTCATCGTCCCAGTCGTCCCACGACGAGCTGTACGAGTAGTCGTCGTCCCAGGAAGAACTGTCGGAGTAGCTATAGGAATCCATGATGAACCTCTATGTGACAGCAAAAGTATTGAAAAACCTGAGCCCGAGCTCTTCAAGGTCGGGCTTTCGATCGAGGCCTGCAGGTATATGTGGCAGGTTCGGATTTCGACGGATGTCGTTTCGATGACCGAGGTGGCCATCTCATCGGCGGTCGGCCTCCCAGCTCGACCGCCTGTGCCATTGGCGCGTGACGCGCGCCCTTCATGGATCAGGTGCTGCTGAATCGAATAGAAAGCCTCCTCTCCTCAAATCTCTCTCTCCAAGCCATAGCCTGCCTTCGTCAACGCTGCGTTGGGTCCGGCCCGTCGAGTCCTAGCCGGCCGAGCAATTCACCCGACAGCGTCCATTGCCGTAGCACCGCAGTGCGCAGTTGCAGCCGCTCCTCGGCCAGCCGTTGCTGGACAAGAAAACTGTTCTGCTCCAGGTCCGTGAGCTGGACCAGCGTGCGCCGCCCGGCCTCGAACTGCAACGCGGCCGCCTGCACGAGAGCGCCATAGCGCCGCCCCTGGTCCTGGAGCTTCTCGATGGCGGATCGACTGAACCGGATCCGGTCCAGCGCACCGGCAGCCTCCGCCCGCAGGCTCTGTGCAACGCGTGCGACTTCTTCGTCGGCCGCCTGGGCGCGATGGCTGCTCTCGTCTCGTCGCGCATGCTTCTCTCCACCCAGTGGAATGTCCCATCGTGCAGTCACGGTCCAGCCCTTGCGCTGCTGCTCCGAGAGGCGTGGCTCTGTGCGGTCATGCAGTTGATGGTCGTATTGCAGATCGACCTTCGGGGCGTACAGCGAAGCAACCGACGAAACCCGGCTGCGCGCGGCCTCGGCCCGCAGCCGCGCAGCCGCGAGCTGGGCGGGATTCGAGGCCAGATCGTCGCCTTCCGGAGGCTCCGATAGCGCTGCGGGCCAGTCGATGGCTCGCGCGCCGCGCACGCCCGTGAGCTCGGCAAGGCGCATCCGTGCCGCCTCGGCCTCGGATTCCAGCCGGCCATGCTCGATCTCCGCGTCGAGCAGGGTGGCCGCTGACTGCACGCGGTCCGTCTCGCTCAGCTTGCCGGCCTCGACCTGAATGCCGACTTTCCGGTGGAGCCGCTGCATGCGGCGCACGCGCACTTCGGATTCCGGCAGCAGGTCGTCGTAGCGCAGCACTTGCGCGTAGGCCTGCGCGATGCGCTCGCACACGTCCTCGCGCACGCGCCGCAGATCTTCGCGCGCCGCCTCCGCCTCACGCCCCTTTGCGGCGACCTCTGCTTCGTCGGTGCCGGCGTTGTACAGGTTCCAGCTCAAGGACGCCTGCGCGCGGTCGGTCTTGCGCTCCACGCCTTGCCCCGAGGCTTCGGCACGGCTGCGGCCGCGGCTGGCCTGGACGCCGAGCACCGGCCACCAGCGTGAGCGCGCCTGCACCAGTTGGTCCTGCGCAGCCGACAGCAAGGCCGCCGAGCCGCGCACTTCGGGATCGTTCGAGAATGCGTGCCGCAGCAGCGCGATCAGGCCGACCCTGTCCGGCGACGCGCCTGCTGCCGAACCCTCAGTGCGCCGCGGGGACACAACCGATCCGACCTGCACCGCCGTCATCGCCCCCGGCTGCTGCGCGAGCAAGCTCCCGGTGCGCGGGAGCACGGCTGATCCGACCTGGACCGCCAACGCCGCACGCACTTCGGCCTGCGCAGCCATGCACAGCAGGGCTGCCAGCGCCGGCGGGAGAACCGCGGGCAACCATTGGGTGTGCTGTCGGCGTGCGCTCATCATGTTCATCGCTCCTGCAGCGCGCCCTGCACACCACGCAGCACAGGCTTCAACAAATACTGCATGACGCTGCGCTCACCCGTCAGGATGCTTGCCTCGACGGGCATCCCCGGGGTGATGCGTAGCGGCTCACCGTGCAGCCGCAACTGGCCGCGCTCGGCGCTGAGCTGCGCCTCGAAGTAGGAGTTGCCCTTCTCATCCACGATCGCGTCGGCGCCGACACGCTCCAGCGTTGCGTCCATCTGGCCGAAAGTGGAGGCGTCGTAGGGCATCACACGCACGCGCGACGTCTGTCCGGGTCGCAGGAAGCCCACGTCCGGGGGCTGGATGCGCACGGTCATTAACAGGCGCGCATCGTCGGGCACGATCTCGAGCACGGCCTTGCCCGGCGCCGCCACCGCACCCTCCGTCGTCACGAGCAGCCGGTTGACGATGCCGTCGACGGGTGCCACGAGATCGCGCCGTGTGAGCTTGTCGGTGCGCCCTTCGAGCGTTTCGGCAAGGCTCGCGGCCCGCGCAGCGAATTCGCTGCGCTGCGTGCCCCATTGGGTGCGCACCCGGGAGACCTCCTGTGCCGCCGATGCGCGAGCCTGCGCCAATGCAGCCGTCAGCCGCGGCAGCGACTGTCGGACCGCGTCGTATTCGGAACGCTGGGTCACCACGCGCTGCTGCGCCGCCAGGTAGTCGGCACGCGCGCCGGCGCCCTCCTTGAAGAGCCGCTCCTCGATCGCGAAGGTCTCCTCGGTGAGGCGCAGCGCCGCCTTCAGCGAAGGCAGGCGCGATTGCGCCTCGCGGAGTTCGCTCTCGCGCTGGCGGATCGCCTCGTTGCCCGAACGGGCGGTCGCCTCGAACTCGCGCTGGCCTTCGCGCCAGAGCTCCATCTCCTTGTCGATAAGGGCCGGCGCGTTCTGCTTCCAGGCTGGGTCGAAGCGCGGCGGCGTACCGGCCAGCAGCGCATCGGTGCGCGCGAGGCCTGCCAACGCGGCGAGGTATTCCTGACGGTTCTCGCCCACGTCGGCCGCGTACTGGGCAGTATCGAGCTGCACCAGCAGGTCGCCCTTGTGCACGGCCTGTCCCGGGTGGATCAGCAGCTTGCGCACGATGCCGCCCTCGAGGCTCTGCACCTCGGCGACACGCGAGGATGTCTCGACCACGCCGGTCGCCTGCACGGCGACGTCAAGCTGCGCCAGGCAGGCCCATGCAATGGCGGTGACGACGACCAGCGCGATCACGAACACCATCCAGATCGCCACGCGTTCCGGGCCGCGATCCGGATCGTGATTGAAGTCGCCGCGCGCGGCAGCCTGCATTTCATTCGCCATGGCGTGTGCGCTCCGCGTCGGTCCGCTTGGGGGCAGCGGCAGGCAGTTCGGCGCCCGGCGCGGTCTCGGCACCACGTGCATTCAGCGCCCGCAGCACCTCTTCGCGCGGCCCCTGCATCACCACGCGGCCACGGTCCATGACCACGAGCCGGTCCACCAGCGCGAGCATCGCCATGCGGTGTGTGACAAGCACGATGGTGGTCTTCTCGAGCCCGCGAAGGCGTGCGATGAGGCGCTGCTCGGTGGCCGGATCGACCATAGAGCTCGGCTCGTCGAGCAGCAGCAGCCGCGGCCGCATAAACAGCGCACGGGCGATCGCCACGAGCTGGCGCTGGCCGCCGGACAGGCGCTCGCCGCGCTCGCCCACCGGCGTGGCCACACCCTGCGGCATTTGTGCAATCACTTCGTCGAGGCAGGCGGTGCGCATCGCCGCCACGAGCGGGACATCATTGCCGGTGCCTCGGCCGAGCTCGATGTTCTCGCGGATGCTGCCGTGGAACAGGGTAACGTCCTGCGGTGCATAGCCGATCTGGCGTCGCAGCGAGAGCGGATCGAGGTGCGTGCTGACGGTGCCGTCGACCAGCACTGCGCCTGTTTCGGGCGCGTACTGGTTCAACACAAGCCGCAGGATGGTGCTCTTGCCAGAGCCGAGCTTGCCGATGATCCCCACACGCTCGCCGGCGGCGATGCGCAGGTTCACCCTCTCCAGCAGCGGTGGCTGGCGGGGGTAGGCGAAGGTCACGTCGCGCAGCTCGAGCGCGCCCGTCAACGGCGGCGCCTGCATGCTCGAGGCTCCATCGTCGGTGGGTGCCTGCATGATCTTGTCCAGCGCCTGGAAGCTCAACCGGGTTTGCTCCCAGCGCAGCAGCAGCCCCGCAATCTGCACCACAGGCGACAGGGCGCGCGAGCTGAGGAGGCTCACCGCGATGATCTGGCCCACGGTGAGCGCATGCTCGCTCGTCAGCACGGCGCCCGTGGCGACCACGGCCACCGTGCACAGGCCCATGAGCATGGTGTTGACATAGCTCATGCTGTTGGTAATGCCCCGCGTCTTGTAGCTGTTGTGGGCGATGGCCTGGGTGAGCAGTTCCCACTTGCGGCGGCTCCAGGCCTCCGCGCCCAGTGCCTTCACGGTGTCGAGGCCGTTCATGGTTTCGAACAGGTGTGCGGTGCGCTGCGCCCCCTCCTGCATGGATTCGCTGACTTGCCGCGCCAGCGGGCGGCGTGCAGCAAGGGAAACCCCAAGCACCAGCGGAATGAAGAGTGCCGGCACGAATGCCAGCTTGCCGCCGACCAGGAAGATGACCGCCAGGTACAGCAGCATGAAAGGCACGTCACCCAGGACGGTGAGCGTACCGGTCGCAAAGAAGTCGCGCACCGACTCGAAGTCGCGCACGGTGTTGGCCAGCGTCCCGCCCGAGGCCGGCCGGTCTGCGGCGCGCATGCGCAGGCACTGCTCGAAGATGCGCGAGGACAACGCCACGTCCATGCGCCGCGCCGTTGAATCCACGAGGTGGCTGCGCAGCAGCCGCAGCACGAAGTCGAAGCCGGTCAGCAGCACCACGCCGATGGTGAGCACCCAGAGGCTGTTGAGCGCGTTGTGCGGTATCACACGGTCGTACACGGCCATGCTGTAGAAGGGAATCAGCGCGCCGAAGATGTTCAGCGCCGCCGTGCCCACGAGGGCCCAGGCGAACACGCCGCGGTTGCGGGCGAACACGTCCCAGAACCAGCGCGCCGGCTGCGGCAATGTATAGAGGAGGCTGCGCTGGTCGAACTGCAGCTGGGGCCGCACGGCCCACCAGCGCACATTCGGCAGCTCCTGGTCGATCTCTTCCTGGCTGAGCCAGGCCGTACCGGCGATGCCGGGCACATGCACCTCGAAGCGCGCGTCTTGCATCGACACGGCGACCAGGCATGCCCCGTCAGGCCCCAGGAGCAGCGCGGGCAGCTCCGTCGCGCGCCGGGGTCTTCGGCCGTCGAGGGCGGAAGCACCGAGTTGCGCATGCCGAAGCAGGTAGCCGAGTGCGTCGGCATCGAGCAAGGCAAGGTCCCGCGGGAGGGCGTCGAGCGCCGCGCGCAGTTGATCACGGGCCACGCCGCAGCCCAGGAGCTGCGCCAGGAACATGATCGCGCCTAGCAGCGCATCGCCCGGTGGTTTCGCCGGGGCATCCGCGGCGGGCGCCGCGTCATCGAGGGACAAGGTGGTGCTCATCAAGTGGTCTGTGGAGGCCTGGCGCGCCTGCCCCTTCCTCGGGCACGAACGGGCAGGCGGCGCGGTGCCGGGCCGGGTGCGCGAGACGCGTGCCCGGCCCTGCACGCTCAGGCGGCGAGTGCCTCGCTGTCCGCGTGGGCGGCCAACACCTTCCGCAGCAACTCTGCCGCTTCGGCCTGGCCATCGGGTGCGAGGTCCTGCTGATGCTGCTGTGCTTGCGGTGCAGGGGCGCCCAGGAGCCGGTCGAGAGCGCCTTCGTCGGCCATGAGGTCCGAGACTGGGATCGCATCGCCTGCGTCGACGAACCACACGTCCTCGGTCATCAGGCTGCTGCCGTCCGAGCGGGTCGCGGTGGACGTCATGTGCTCGCGTCCTTCGTCGTCGGTGGTCAACGCCATCCGGGTCGAAATCTCGACGATGCCGTGCTGTGTCAGCGTCTGGATCTCGCCGTTCTGCACCACGGCATCGCCGTTGTCCACCCACAGCTGGAGGCCTTCGAGTTCGTCGCCCGCAACGGCCCCGCTGTCGTCGGCATCGAGGTGCGCGAGCTTGACGTAGCCATTCGCGAACTTGCCGCCCTGGTCGCCGAACAGTCGTTCGCCATCCATGTCGCCGATGGCTTGGCCGTCGCGGTTGTCGATCAGGATGCCGTCCCCCGAGCCGTCGTACCACTCGATGGTGTCGAGGGCTCCGTCTGCGTCGATGTCGAACTGGACGGTACGGCCGATCTGCGCATCGGCATCTTTCTGGAAGGACGACGTGTCACCAGTCACGCCGATTCCGCCGTCGTCATTCAGATCGAGGGCAACTGGACTTCCCGCCAAGAATCCGCCCTCATAGAGGCCAGTATTCCCCCGTGATTCGACGTAGTCCTCATGTGCGTCAGAACCCGAATTCCAGCTGGACGAATAACTGGAAGACCAGTCGGACGAGTAGTCGTCGTCCCAGTAGTTCGATGACGAGCTGTACGAGTAGTCGTCGTCCCACGAAGAATCGTAGGAGTAGTCGGCATCCCAGTCGTACCACGACGAGCTGTACGAGTAGTCGTCGTCCC
>CAMLCW010000293.1 GCA_946478645.1 uncultured Variovorax sp. | reverse complement strand
AGTCCGATCCCGATGCCGCCGAGGATCGCCGAGCGCAACCGCTGCGGCTGCTCGTCGAGCAGTTGCTGAGGCGGCGCCCAGACCACGGCATGGTCGGCCTGCGGTGCGCCGGGTTTCCAGGCTTAGATCTGGGCGCCGGGCAGTTCGGCGCGCAGGCCTTCGATCCAGGGTTCGGGACGGTTGTCGGTGAGGGAAACGATGATTTTCATGCCACGGATCTTAGTGAGGGCGCTGACGCGACGGGGGCGGTTGGCTATGCTCGGCGCAACATCCACAAGGAGACGGCCATGATCAAAGTCAGCGTGATGTACCCCTACACCGAAGGCGCACGGTTCGACCACGCCTACTACCGCGACAAGCACATGCCGCTGTTGAAAGCGCGCATGGGCGACGCCTGCCTCTCGTACACCATCGACAAGGGCCTCGGCGGCGGCGCGCCGGGCTCGCCGCCGGCCTACGTCGGCATGTGCCACGTGTTCTGCGAATCGGCCGAGGCGTTCCAGGCGGCGTTCGGCCCGCACGCCAAGGAAATCCGGGCCGACATCCAGAACTACACCGACATCGCACCCGTGATGCAGGTCAGCGAAGTCGTGGTCGGCTGAGTCAGTTGGAGCTCGACCGCGCGCGGCGGCTGCGGCGGCGCCACAGCACGCGCGCGAGCCACGCCAGCGGCAGCACCACGATCACCAGCCAGGGCAGCACCGCCGCCACGAAGGTGATCAGCGCGCCGACGCTTTCGGCCAGCACCGCGCCCGCATTGCGCAGCGCCTCCTTCATCGGGCTGTAGCCGTCGCCGCCGCCCGCCACCAGCACGCGCTTCGGCGTGAACTGGATCTGGATGTGCTGCTTGCTGGTCTGCTGCGCCAGCACTTTTCGCTGCGTGGCGATCGCGTCGAGCTCGGCCTGCGTGTCCGACAGGGTGCGCTGGATCGCGAGCAGGTCGGCCATGGTGCGCTTGGTGACGGTGTCGCCGAGCATCGCGCGCAGGCTGTCGCGGAACTCGGTGCGGTTCTTGATGCGGGCCTCGACGTCGATCACCTCGGCCGTCTTGTCCTCGCTGGTCGTGGTGTGCGAAACCACGCTTGCCAAGCCGGCAAGCCCGCCCAGCAGCTTGTCGACCTCGGCCGGCGCAACGCGCACTTCGAGCATCGCGCTGCCGGGCTGGCGCGGCGTTTCGCGCAGCAGCGTGGCCGAGAGCAGCTCGCACTGCAGCGTGCCGCAAAGGTCGCGCATCTTTTCCCAGGCCGCGGCGAGTTCTTCGGCCGGCACCTCGACGACGAGTTCCTGCCGCACCGCGAGGAAGCGCTGCAGCGGTGCCTCCTGCTGCAGGTCCGACGATGCGCCGGATTCCGCGGCGGTCTGCATGCGCTGCGCCTTCATCGCCATGCCGCCGGCCGGGGCCATGGCCGGCGGCGGCGCCGGCTCGTTGCTGCTGCGGCTGTTGGCCGTTTCGCGGCCGCAGCCGGCCAGCGCCAGCGCGGCGGCCATTGCAAGCCACACGCCGCCCGCGCGCAGGCGGTCGGCAAGAAGGCGGGGCGAGCCCGAAGGCAGGCGAGGGGTGGTCATGGCTTTCCTTCTGTGATGACGACGACCTCGGCTGATACGCGCCGGCGCCCGCAACGGGGTCAATCTTTTTATTCAGGCCGCCGCAGCAGCCGCCATCCGCAGCAGTTCGTCGCCCTCGCCCACCTGCTCGCCCGGCGCGAACAGCAGTTCTTCGACCGTGCCGTCGGCCGGCGCGGCGATGGTGTGCTCCATCTTCATGGCTTCCATCACCGCCAGCGGCTGGCCCCGGCTGACCTTGTCGCCGGCCTTGACCGCGAACGACACGACCTTGCCCGGCATCGGCGCGGTGAGCCGGCCGCCTTCGGCCTGCGTGTCGCCGGCATGCGCCAGGCGATCGATGGCGGTGATCTTCGTGGCGCCCTTGGCCGCGAACACATGCGCGGTCGCGTCGTCGAGGTAGACGTCCACCGTCTGCCGGTTGCCTGCGAAATCGAGCTCGAATTCGCCCGACGGGAACCGCCCGACGGTCAACGGGCCCGCGACACCGCCCGCCTCGAGCCAGAGGCTGCCGTCGTGCCGGAACGTGAGCAAGGCGGTCTGCGCCTCGCCGCGGAATTCGACGTCGAAGCGGCGCGTGTAGGCGCCGAGTGCACGCCAGCCGTCGCGGCGCGCGAACGGATCGGCGGCGCCGGCCGCGGCGGCCTCGCCCACCAGCGTGCGCGTGATCGCCGCGGCGGCCGCGAGCGGCAGGCCCAGCGGTTCGCGGTCGAACAGCACGGCGCGCTCGCGCTCGATCAGCGCGGTGTCGAGGTTGGCCTTGGCGAACGAATCCGTCGCGAGCACGCCGCGCAGGAACTGCACGTTGGTCGCGACGCCGACGATGTGCACCTGCGCGAGTGCCGCGTCGAGCCGCGCGAGCGCCTCGTCGCGCGTGGCGCCGTGCACGATCAGCTTGGCGATCATCGAGTCGTAGTAGGGCGAGATCTCGCCGCCCTCGCGCACGCCGTCGTCGATGCGCACGCGGCTGCGCTGGAACGCCGTGGCCTGCGGCTTGCGGTACACGCGCAAGGTGCCGGTCGCAGGCAGGAAGTTGTTGTCGGGGTTCTCGGCGCAGATGCGGGCCTCGATCGCATGGCCGTGGATCTGCAGCTCGGCTTGCTGCGCGGGCAGCAGTTCGCCCGACGCGACGCGCAATTGCCATTCGACGAGATCGAGCCCGGTGATGGCTTCGGTCACGGGATGCTCCACCTGCAGCCGGGTGTTCATCTCCATGAAGAAGAAGTTCATTGCGCCGCCCTCGCGCTGCTCGACGATGAACTCCACCGTGCCCGCGCCCACGTAGTTCACCGCGCGCGCCGCGGCGACGGCGGCCTCGCCCATCTGCTTGCGCATCGCCTCGGTCATGCCGGGCGCGGGCGCTTCCTCGAGCACCTTCTGGTGGCGCCGCTGCACCGAGCAGTCGCGCTCGAACAGGTAGACATAGTTGCCGTGCGCGTCACCGAACACCTGGATCTCGATGTGGCGCGGGCGTTGCACGTATTTCTCGATCAGCACCGCATCGTCGCCGAAGCTGTTGATCGCCTCGCGCTTGCACGAGGCGAGCGCGGCCTCGAAGTCGGCCGCCTTGTCGACCGCGCGCATGCCCTTGCCGCCGCCGCCCGCGCTGGCCTTGATGAGCACCGGGTAGCCGATGCGGTCGGCTTCGCGCTGCAGCAGCGCCGGGTCCTGGTCGTGGCCGTGGTAGCCGGGCACCAGCGGCACGCCGGCCTTTTCCATCAGCTGCTTCGATTCGGCCTTGAGCCCCATCGCCTTGATCGCCGAGGGCGGCGGGCCGATGAAGACCAATCCCGCGTCGGCGCAGGCCTGGGCGAACTCCTCGTTCTCGCTCAGGAAACCGTAGCCCGGGTGCACCGCCTCGGCGCCCGTGGCCTTGGCGGCTTCGAGGATCTTTTCCCAGCGCAGGTAGCTGTCCTTGGGCGCGCTGCCGCCGAGGTGCACCGACTCGTCGCAGGCGCGCACGTGGTTGGCGTGCGCATCGGCGTCGGAATACACGGCGACCGTGCGGATGGCCATGCGGCGCGCAGTCGCAGCGACACGGCACGCGATCTCCCCGCGGTTGGCAATCAGGATCTTTTTAAACATTCGAGGAGTCTCCGGGAGGATTCTTTTTCAGTTGGAACGCGGGCACGACGCCCGGATCGGGCCGGCCGCTGAAGATGCGGGCCACACGGCTGAACAGCGCTCTGAGGAAGCGCCAGCTCTTGCGAATGAGCCACACGCTCGCGACCAGCACGAGCACGAACAGCACGAGGAACACGAACGGGTGCGCCACCGCGAGCCACAACCCCGCGGGCACTGCCGTGTCCTCGACCAGCGAGGCCCCCACGTTGGAGAACGGCTCGGGCGAGGTGTTGATCGCGGCGCGCGTGGTGGCTTTGGCCGCATGCGCGGTCGCCGCGAAGCCGCCGCCGAGCAGTGCCGCGACGATCGCCATCACGCCATGGTCGGCACCGAACACGCTGGCCGCGAGCGCCGCGCCGGCCGGGATGCGGATCGCGGTGTGCACGATGTCCCAGAGCGAATCGAGTCCCGGGATCTTGTCGGCGAAGAACTCGATGAAGACCATGAAGCCGCTCGCCGCAATCACCACTGGATGCGCGAGCAATTGCAGCCCGCCCGGCAGCGGCACCCAGCCGAAGTAGCCCGCGAGGCCCGTCAGCAGCACCACGAGGTAGAGGCGCACGCCGCTGGCCCAGCCGATGGCGGCAGCCAGTGCGAGCAGCTGGGGCATGTCGAGCGCGGTCATCGTGTGCGCTCAGCGGCCCAGCCACGAAGGCTTGCGTTTCTGCAGGAAAGCCTGCACGCCTTCGCGGCCTTCGTCGCTGGCGCGGATGTCGGCGATGCCTTCGACCGTCTTCGCGATCAGCGCATCGTCGATCTCGCGACCATCGACGTCGGCGATCAGCTGCTTGCAGGCACGCACCGCAGCGGGGCTCGCGCCGGTGAGGGCCTTCAGCAGTTCGTCGACCTTGGCATCGAGCGCCTCGGCCGCGACCACCTCGTGCACGAAGCCGATGCGGTGCGCCTCGGCCGCGCTGAAGCGCTCGGCCGTGAGGAAGTAGCGCTGCGACGCGCGCGTGCCCATCGCGCGCAACACGTACGGGCTGATGGTCGCGGGCACGAGGCCGATCTTCACTTCGCTGAGGCAGTACCAGGCGCTGTCGACGCTCACGGCCATGTCGCACGCGGCCACCAGGCCCATGCCGCCGGCATACACGTCGCCCTGCACGCGCGCGATGGTGGGCTTGGGGCACTCGGCGATGGTGCGCAGCATGGCGGCGAGCTTGCCCGCGTCGGCGATGTTCTCGTCGCGCGTGTAGTCGGCCATGCGGCGCATCCAGTGCAGGTTGGCGCCCGCGCAGAACGCCGGGCCGTTGGCGCCGAGCACGATCGCCCTGACCTGCGGCGCGGCGCCGGCTTCGGTGAAGGCCTGCGTGAGCTCGGCGATCACCGTGTCGTCGAAGGCATTGCGCGCGTCGGGCTGGTCGAGCCAGATGCGCGCGACCGGACCATCGCCGGATTCGAGCTTGAGCTTGGTGAAGGTGGTCATGTCACATCCGGAAGATGCCGAAGCGGGGTTCGGGAATGGGCGCATGGCGCGCAGCGGCAAGGCCGAGCGCGAGCACGCGGCGCGTGTCGGCCGGGTCGATGATGCCGTCGTCCCAGAGCCGCGCGCTGGCGTAGTAGGGGTGGCCCTGGTCTTCGTACTGCTGGCGGATCGGTGCCTTGAAGGCCTCTTCCTCTTCCTTGCTCCAGCTGCCGCCCTTCAGCTCGATGCCGTCGCGCTTGACCGTGGCGAGCACACTCGCGGCCTGCTCGCCGCCCATCACGCTGATGCGCGCGTTGGGCCACATCCAGAGGAAGCGCGGGCTGTAGGCGCGGCCGCACATGCCGTAGTTGCCGGCCCCGAAGCTGCCGCCGATGATGATGGTGAACTTGGGCACGTTGGCGGTGGCCACGGCCGTCACCATCTTGGCGCCATGCCGCGCGATGCCTTCGTTCTCGTACTTGCGGCCCACCATGAAGCCGGTGATGTTCTGCAGGAACACCAGCGGGATCTTGCGCTGGCAGCACAGCTCGATGAAGTGCGCGCCCTTCTGCGCCGATTCGCTGAAGAGAATGCCGTTGTTCGCGACGATGCCCACGGGCATGCCTTCGATCTCGGCAAAGCCGCAGACCAGCGTGGCGCCGAAGCGGGCCTTGAACTCGTGGAACTCGCTGCCGTCGACGATGCGCGCGATGATCTCGCGCACGTCGAAGGGCTTGCGCGTGTCGGTGGGGATCACGCCATAGAGTTCCTCGGCGGCGAACTTCGGCGGCACCGGTGCGCGCGTGGCGATGTCGGGCTGCTTGCGCGCGTTGAGCGAGGCGACCGCCTGGCGCGCCAGCGCGAGCGCGTGCATGTCGTTTTGCGCCAGGTGGTCGGCCACGCCCGACAGCCGCGTGTGCACGTCGCCGCCGCCCAGGTCCTCGGCCGACACCACCTCGCCGGTGGCCGCCTTCACCAGCGGCGGGCCGCCCAGGAAGATGGTGCCCTGGTTCTTCACGATGATGGTCTCGTCGCTCATCGCCGGCACGTAGGCGCCGCCGGCGGTGCACGAGCCCATCACCACCGCGACCTGCGGGATGTTTTCCGCGCTCATCCGCGCCTGGTTGTAGAAGATCCGGCCGAAGTGCTCCTTGTCCGGGAACACCTCGTCCTGCAGCGGCAGGAACGCGCCGCCGGAGTCGACGAGGTAGATGCAGGGCAGGTGGTTCTCGCGCGCGACTTCCTGCGCGCGCAAATGCTTCTTCACCGTCATCGGGAAGTAGGTGCCGCCCTTGACGGTCGCGTCGTTGGCGACGACCACGACTTCCTGGCCCATCACCCGGCCGATGCCGCAGA
>CAMLCW010000292.1 GCA_946478645.1 uncultured Variovorax sp. | reverse complement strand
GAGGAAACCATCGCGCAGCTCACGACCTATATCCAGAGCTGAACACCGACTGCCCCAAGTTTGGGGCACACGCCTACGCCGGACGACAGCATTCCCGGTGCAAAGTGGGCTTTCGTCCAATTCATCCGAGCAGGGAGTTTTCGCATGCAGATTCAGGTCAACACGAGCAACGGCGTGGACAACAAGGACACCCTGGAGCGCTGGGCCGACACCGAAATCAAGCAGCAGCTGAGCCGTTTCGCGGGCGACGTGACGCGCGTCGAGGTGCACCTGAGCGACGAGAACCACGACAAGGCCGGTGCGGCCGACAAATGCTGCACGATGGAAGCGCGCCTCGCGCATCACCAGCCGCTGGTCGTGACCCAGCATGCCGCCGGGCTCGACGAAGCCTTCCGCGGCGCCGCCGAGAAGCTCAAGCGCCTGCTCGACCACACGCTGGGGCGGCTGCACAGCCACCGCGACCGCGAATCGATCCGCAAGGATCCGGGCTTCGTCGCCGAATAGCCGGCAGCGCCGCCCGGCCGGGGCTCAACCCTGGGGGGCGTGGCCCGCCTTCATGGCCTTGCCGACCTCGTTGGTGCCCTGCGCGGCACCGCTTTGCGGCACGGCCTCTCCTTCACGCGAGGTCACCTCGGCGAGCCGCGCGGCCAGTTGTTCGGGCGCGTCGGGGCCGGTGCCGATCCAGGCGCCCTGCGTCAGCGTGATGTGCGCCGCCTCGAAGGTGCCGGCGCCCGCGCAGAGGATGGTGCGGTTCGGAGCGTCCGCCGAGGCCAGCACCAGCATCGCCGGGACGACCGCCTCGGGCTTGAGCGCATCGAGCACTTCCTGCGGCATCAGCCCTTCGGTCATGCGCGTGGCCGCGGTGGGCGCGAGGCAGTTGACGCGGACGTCGTTCTTCGCGCCCTCGATGCTCAGCGTCTGCATCAGCCCCACCAACGCGAGCTTGGCCGCGCCGTAGTTGCTCTGGCCGAAGTTGCCGTAGAGCCCCGAGGACGAGGTGGTCATGACGATGCGGCCGTACTTCTGCGCGTTCATGAGCGCCCACACGGCCTTGGTGCAGTTCACCGCGCCCATCAGGTGCACGTCGACCACCAGTTTGAAGTCGGCGAGCTCCATCTTGGCGAAGCTCTTGTCGCGCAGGATGCCGGCGTTGTTCACCAGGATGTCGACGCGGCCCCAGGCGTCGACGGCCTGCTGCACCATCGCCTGCACCGCGGCGAAGTCGGTCACCGAGGCGCCGTTGGCGATCGCCTCGCCGCCCGCGGCGCGGATCTCGGCGACCACGCCCTCGGCGGCGCTCGCCGAGCCGCCCGAACCATCGGCGGCGCTGCCCAGGTCGTTCACCACGACCTTCGCACCCCGCACCGCGAGCGCCAGCGCATGCTGGCGGCCGAGGCCGCCGCCGGCGCCCGTCACGATGGCCACGCGGCCGTGGAAGTCGATGTTGTTGGTGCTGTTGCTCATGGGTCGCTCTTTCTTTCTTTCTCTGTCTCGCTGCTGCTGCTGTCTTGCCGGGGAATGGGAGTGCCTGGCCGCCTTCGACGGCGGCCGCGTGGCGTTTTACCTCAGAAAATCGCAGCGGCGCGAACCGCCGCCGGCGCATTCAGTCGCCCGCGTGACGCAGGCTGTCGCAGTAGGCGACCAGCTGGTCGAGCTCGGCCGACTTGTCGAAGAAGGCATCCGCGCCGAGCTGTGCCGAGCGCCTGCGCATGTCGGCCGTGGCGTAGTTGCTGAGCACCACCACCTTCTGCCGGGCGCGGCGGTTGCGGCAGGCCCGCACCACCCCGAGGCCGTTGCCGCGCTCGAGGAACAGGTCGACGATGGTCAGGTCCCAGTCGTCGTGGTGGGTGTCGAGCCAGTGGACGGCCTCCTCCTCGGTGCTGGCGCAGGCCACCACGTCCGCATCGGCCACGTCGTGGAGGAACCCGACGAGGTTGTCGCGGATGAGGGCAC
The DNA here is from genome assembly GCA_946478645.1 of uncultured Variovorax sp. The sequence goes on along the minus strand of CAMLCW010000292.1, from coordinate 4,504 downwards.
TGTCCTCGACGAGGTAGGCCTTGACGGTCATGCCGGAATCTCCGGCGCGGCCAGGCGCCCGACGTGGCGGCTGCGGGATCTTGGAAACTGCATGGATTCCATGGTCGCCGCAGCGCGCGCGGCCACGGTGAGCGATGCCGGCCAATGCCTGTAGGCGATTGGCGCCCGCACCTGTCGTCATGGTGGCGCGGGGCCGGTGGGAGGTGGAGGACAGGCGCGGCCCTGGCGCGGCTCAGGCCGCGACGGCCACCTTGCCGTGGCCGATGCCCAGCCGGGCCGGCGACACGTACTGCTCGCGGTAGATCTCGAAGGGCATGGTGTCGGCCGCCTCGATGCGCTTCTGCTCCTCGATCGAGGCCTCGGTCATGCGCTCGAATTCGGCCTGCTGCTCTTGCGGGAACGGCAGCGCGAGCATCGCGGCGCGCGCCGCTTCCGAACGGGCGCGCACGAAGCCGATGAAGGAGTTGCCGTACTGCGACTCGACCGCCGCCAGCACGCGGGCCGACGGCAGGCTGTCGGGCGCCTGCAGCGCCGCCAGCGCGGCGCGCACGGCCTCGGCGTGCTGCGTGCCGCCGTGGGCCGCGTCGAGCGCGGCGGCGATCGGCAGGCACTGCTCGACCAGCTCGATACCCCAGTCGGCCAGTGCCACCTCGCGGCCCCCGCGCAGCAGGCGCAGGCCCGGTTCGCGCCCGCGCGCGGCCGTGAGGTGCTGGTTGTGCGCCAGTTCGGCGATCTCCTGCGGCGTGTCGTCGGGGCTGTCGCCCAGCAGGCACTGCAGCAGGAACACGTCGAGGAAGCGCATCGTCTGCGCGTTGATGCCGACGGGCTCGAACGGGTCGAGGTCCATCAGCCGCACCTCGACGTACTCGACGCCGCGCTCGCGCAGCGCATGCAGCGGACGCTCGCCCGGATGGATGACGCGCTTCGGCCGGATGGTGCCGTAGAACTCGTTCTCGATCTGCAGCAGGCTGGTGGCCAACTGGTTGTAGTCGCCGCCGAGATTGCGGATGCCGATCGCCTCATAAGCGGGCCAGGGCCGCGTGAGCGCATCCTGCAGCGACGCACCGTAGCCCTCGAGGCTGTTGTAGCTCACCGCGAGCGAGGCCTGTGCGTCGCTCTGGTAGCCCAGGCGTCCCATGCGCAGCGAGGTGCCGTGCGGCATGAACATGCTGCCGTCGCCGAGCGGCTGCAGCTCGTGCGGGCGGCCCGCCACGAAGCTCGAACACAGCGCGGGCGAGGCGCCGAACAGGTACAGCAACAGGAAGGCGTGGCGGCGGAAATTGCGGATCAGCCCGAAGTACTGCTCGCTCGACACGTCGGGCAGCGACCAGTTGTAGTGAATGCCCGAAATGGTCTGCATGCGGCGGCCGTAGCGGTGGCTCAGGCCCATGCGGTAGACGCTCTTGGCGCGCCCGACGTTCGAGGAACCGTAGAGCCCGATCGGGATGGTCTCGTCGGTCGGCAGGCCGCAGGGCATGCTCGACACCCAGAGCCGCTCGTCGCCGAGCGAATCGAGCACGCGGTAGGTGAACTGGTGAACGCGGGTCAGTTCCTCGATCGCCGCGTCGACGTCGGCATGCACGCCCGTGATGAGCTCCAGCTGCGATTCGCTGAAATCGGTCGTGATGTGCGGGTGGGTCAGCGCCGATCCGAGCGCGGCCGGATGCGGCGTCAGCGCGAGCTTGCCGTCGGGCAGCGCGCGCAGGCTCTCCTTCTCGATGCCGCGACGCATCCCCTTCAACCGCGCGGCCGAGATCGCCCCCAGCCTCTCCTGCAATCTGCTGCTCATATTCTTATGCCCGTCCATCTCTGAGGGGCTGGAAGGTAGCACGGGCGCACCGGCACTGCTCGTGCAGGGAAACCCGGCTTCCGCTATGCTGCGCGCCCGCTGCGTTTTCGATGGCTGAGGTCACGGCGTGGGGCCGGCAAGCACGCGCAGCAGGAAGCGGTTCAGGTCGGCGATTTCCTCCATGCAGACGGAATGCGCCATCGGGTATTCGTGCCATTCGACGGGATGGCCCAGCGCGGCGAGCGCATCGCGCGACTGCTGCGCCCGCGCCAACGGCACCACCGGGTCCTGCAGGCCGTGCGCGAGGAACACGGGCGTCTCGTGGTTGGCCGCATGGCGTTCGGCCGCGGTCGTGGCAGCGATCGGCAGGTAGCCCGAGAGGCCGACGATGCCGGCGAGCCGCTCGGTGTGGCGCAGTCCGGTCATGAGCGCCATCGCGCAGCCCTGCGAGAAGCCCGCCACCACGATACGCCCGGCCGCGATGCCGCGCGCCTTCTCGTTCGCGATCAGTGCCTCGATGGCCGCCTGCGAGCGCCGCAGGCCGGCCTCGTCTTCGCGCTTGCCGAGGTCGGACATCACGATGTCGTACCAGGCCGGCATCTGGTAGCCGCCGTTGATGGTGACCGGGATCACCGGCGCGTTCGGGAACACGAAGCGCACCGGCCCTGCGGCCGACAGGTCGAGTTCGTTCGCAATCGGCACGAAGTCGTTGCCGTCGGCACCGAGGCCGTGCATCACGATCACCGCGGCGGTGGGATGGGGGGCGGTTTCTATTTCGATGGCGGGACGGGACATGGTGGTCGGCAAGAAAAAGGTATTCGAAAGGACTCAAAGAACCAGACCTTAGCGCATTCGGACAGGCCGGGCCGGGGACTTGCGGAATGCAACACAATGGCGGTTCCGAGAAAACCATGCGCCTGCCCCCGAAGCCCGCCCCGTCCGCCGCACCACCGCTCGACAGCGAAGCCCTGCTGCGCGCCGCGGGCCTGCGCGCGACGCGCGCCGCGCAGACGGTGCTGGGGCTGCTGGCCGAGGCCTCCCACCCGCTCACCCACGACGACCTGGTCGCCGCCTACACCGCCGCCGCCGGACAGCGGCCCGACCGGGTGACCGTCTACCGCGTGCTCGACCGGCTGGTCGAGGCCGGCCTGTGCGACCGCCGGGTCGGCGCCGACCGCATCAACCGCTTCTCGCGCCACGTGGACGCCGCGTCGGGCCACCGGTTCGAATGCGACCTGTGCCACAAGGTGCTCGCGCTGCCCGCCGATCCGGCGCTGCCCAAGGTGATGAGCCGCCTCGGCCGGGAACTGCGCAAGCACGGCATCGACGCACGCCGGACCGCGTTCACGCTGCACGGCACCTGCGGGGAATGCAGCGGCTGATCGCCCGATGCCCGACGCCCGCCTGCCCGTCCTCTACAGCTTTCGCCGTTGCCCGTATGCGATGCGTGCACGCCTCGCGCTGCTCGCGAGCGGAGTGCGCTGCGAGCTGCGCGAAGTGGTGCTGAAGAACAAGCCGGCCGACATGCTCGCCGCCTCGCCCAAGGGCACGGTGCCGGTGCTCGTGCTGGACGACGGGACGGTGCTGGCGCAAAGCCTCGACATCATGCTGTGGGCGTTGCGGCAGAGCGACCCGCTGCGATGGCTGGCGCCGGCCACGGGCACGCTCGACGACATGCTCGCGCTGGTGGCCGACTGCGACGACGGCTTCAAACCGCAGCTCGACCGCTACAAGTACCCGCAGCGCTTCACGGACGCGGCGCCCGATGCCGATGCGCGCGAGCGCGGCGCCGATTTCCTGCGGCGGCTTGAAACCATGCTGGCCCCGGCCGGACAGCTCTTCGGTGCCGCGCCCACACTGGCCGACGCCGCCGTGATGCCCTTCGTGCGGCAGTTCGCGATGGTCGATACCGCCTGGTTCGGCATGCAGCCGTGGCCGCGCCTGCATGCCTGGCTCGCCGGATGGACCGCGTCGGCGCTGTTCGAGCGCGCGATGCACAAGCATGCGCCGTGGCAACCCGGCGCGCCAGGCACCGTCTTTCCGCCATGATTCGCGCACGACAACAGGAGATCCTTCCATGCAGACATCCGCCGGCGGCAGCGTCCGCCACTTCTCGGGCACCTATGCCGAGGCTCGCGCCAAGTTCCTCGACGCGGCCGCCGCGCGCGGCGCCACGATCGAGAGCTTCGTGCATCCCGCGCACCGCGGCGCGCTCGGCGAGGAACTGGCCACCGACCTGGCGCTGGTCGGCGCAAAGGACGCGAAGAAGCTGCTGCTCGTGAGCTCCGGCACGCACGGCCCCGAGGGCTTCTGCGGCTCGGGTGCGCAGGTCGCCACGCTCAACGATGCGGAACTGCTGGGCCGCCTCGACCAGGCCGGCGTGGCGCTGCTGCTGGTGCATGCGGTGAATCCGCACGGCTTCTCGCACCTGCACCGCACCAACGAGGACAACATCGATCTGAACCGCAACCACATCGACTTCGGCGAGCCGCTGCCGGTGAACGCGGGCTATGCCGAGGTCGAGCCGCTGGTGCTGCCGGCCACCTGGCCGCCGACGCCTGCCGACGAGGCGGCGCTGGCCGCCTACATCGCGCAGCACGGCATGCGCGCCTTCCGCGAAGCCGTCACCAAGGGCCAGTACACCTCGCCCGACGGGCTCTTCTACGGCGGCACCGCGCCGTCGTGGAGCAACCGCACGATGCGCGCCATCCTGCG
>CAMLCW010000291.1 GCA_946478645.1 uncultured Variovorax sp. | reverse complement strand
CCGCCCGAGCTTCCGTGGTGGGTTGCGGCCGTACTCGCCGGCACGGCCGTGGGGCACGCCACGCCTTCCGCCAGTGCGGAGGCCGCCGTCGCCATTCCGGCACCGGCCGAGGATCTTGCCGCGGCCCCAGGCACGGCGACGACGGAAACCGCTGTGTTCGCGGGCGGCTGCTTCTGGGGCGTGCAGGGCGTGTTCCAGCACGTCAAGGGGGTGACGAGCGCCGTGTCGGGCTATGCCGGCGGCGACGCGGCCGCGGCCAGCTATTCGGCCATCGGCTCGGGCCGGACCGGCCATGCCGAGTCGGTTCACATCACCTACGATCCGCGCCAGATCAGCTATGGACAGCTGCTGCAGATCTACTTCTCGGTCGCGCACAACCCGACCGAACTGAACCGCCAGGGCCCCGACCGGGGCACCCAATACCGCTCGGCGATCTTCCCCGCCAATGACGAACAGGCGCGCGTGGCCAAGGCCTACATCGCACAGCTGGACAAGGAGAAGGTGTTCGGCCAGCCGATCGCCACCACCGTCGAGCCCGCCAAGGCGTTCTACCCGGCCGAGGCGTATCACCAGGACTACATGACGCGCCACCCGCGCCAGCCCTACATCGTGATCAACGACCTGCCCAAGGTGGAGAACCTGCAGCGCGTGTTCCCCACGCGCTACCGCACCGAACCGGTGCTGGTGGGCAGCGCCGGCTCCCTGTAGGGCGAACAGGCATGAAGAAGATCCTTCTCCTCATCGCTTCGCACGGGATCGCGTGGGTGGCCTGGGCTTTGGCGCAGGCATCTATGCGCTGCCCATCCTGACGGCACCGCCCGCGCCCACGCCGGCCGAGGTTTCCGCGCTGGCCTCCCAGGCGCAGTTCACCGGCCAATTCAAACGCGACCTGACCGACAGCGATGCCTTGCACTGGGGTGAAGGCACGGTCACCGTGAGCCGCAGCGCCGTGTCGCTGCAGGGCAAGGTTGCGCCGGGGCCCGACTACAAGCTCTATCTCGCGCCGGCGTTCGTTCAGACCAAGGCCGACTTCCTGCGGCTGAAGTCGAAGATGCTGCGCATCGGCGACGTGAAGACCTTCGAGAACTTCATCGTGCCGATGCCGGAATCAGCCGATCCGGCGGCCTACGACACGGTCGTCGTCTGGTGCGAATCGTTCAGCCAGTTCATCAGCGCGGCGCGCTACCGCTGATGCGCCCTTGCCGCACCGCCCCGGCTATCGCGGCAGGTCGAGCTCGACCCACGCCGGCGCATGGTCGCTCGCACCCGGGCGCCCGCGCACTTCGCGGTCCACGTTGGCATCAACGAGGAAAGGCGCCAGCTCCGCGTTGAGCAGCAGGTGGTCGATGCGCAGGCCCGCATTGCGCGGCCAGCGGTTGCGCCAGTAGTCCCAATAGGTGTAGATCGCCTCGGTCGGATGGCGCGCGCGGATCGCGTCGGTCCAGCCTTGTGCGAGCAGGCGCTCGAAAGCGGCGCGACTCTCGGGCTGCAGCAGCGCGTCGTTGCGCCATGAGGCCGGGTTGTAGATGTCGGCGTCGGTCGGCACCACGTTGAAATCGCCGGCCAGCACCACCGGCAGGCCGCAATCGAACAGGCGGCGCGCATGGGCATGGAGCCGCCCGAACCATTCGAGCTTGTAGTCGAACTTGGGACCGGGCTGCGGATTGCCGTTGGGCAGGTAGAGGCAGCCGACGATCACCCCGTCGACCACCGCCTCGAGGTAGCGGCTCTGTTCGTCGTCGGGATTGCCGTCGAGGCCGCGCCCGGTCTCGATCGGTTCGCGCCCACGCGCCAGGATGGCCACGCCGTTCCACGAACGCTGGCCGTGGAACAGCACGCCGTAGCCGGCCTCGCGGATCGCTGCCGCGGGAAAGTTGGCGTCGGGCGACTTGAGCTCCTGCAGGCAGGCCACGTCGGGGCGGGATTCGGCCAGCCATTCCAGCAGGCGCGCCAGCCGGCCGTTGACGCCGTTGACATTGAAGGTCGCGATCTTCATGCGCCACGATCATCGCGGCAACGCCGGCGCGGGCGTGTCGGAGAACATGCCCTCGCGGCTCAGCCCGCCTCCACGCCCCGCGCGTACCAGCCCTCGGTCCGGTTCACCACCGCCACCACCAGCAGCATCACGGGCACTTCGATCAGCACGCCCACCACGGTGGCGAGCGCCGCGCCCGACTGGAAGCCGAACAGGCTGATCGCCGTGGCCACCGCGAGCTCGAAGAAGTTGCTCGCGCCGATCAGCGCCGACGGGCCCGCCACGCAATGCGCCACGCCGAGCCGGCGGTTCAGCACATAAGCCAGGCCCGAGTTCAGGAACACCTGGATCAGGATCGGCACCGCAAGCAGCGCGATCACCAGCGGCTGGCCGAGGATGGCCTCGCCCTGGAACGCGAACAGCAGCACCAGCGTGAGCAGCAGCGCCGCGATCGACCACGGCCCGAGGCGCGCGGCCACGGCCTGGAAATGCGCCGCGCCCTTTCGGAGCAGGCGTTTGCGCAGGCACTGCGCAATGATCACCGGCACCACGATGTACAGGCCCACCGACGCGAGCAGCGTGTCCCACGGCACCGTGATCGACGACAGCCCGAGCAGCAGCGCCACCACCGGCGCGAAGGCCACCACCATGATCGCGTCGTTGAGCGCCACCTGCGACAGCGTGAAATACGGGTCGCCGCGGCACAGCTGGCTCCACACGAACACCATCGCGGTGCACGGCGCCGCCGCCAGCAGGATCAGCCCGGCGATGTAGCTGTCGATCTGGTCCGGCGGCAGGAGCGGCGCGAACACGTGGCGGATGAAGATCCAGCCGAGCAGCGCCATCGAGAACGGCTTGACCGCCCAGTTGATGAAGAGCGTCACGCCGATGCCGCGCCAGTGCGCCCTGACCTGCCCGAGCGCCGCGAAGTCGATCTTCAGCAGCATCGGGATGATCATCACCCAGATCAGCACGCCGACGGGCACGTTGACCCGCGCCACCTCGAGCGCGGCCACGCCCTTGAAGAGCCCCGGCAGCCACCGGCCCAGCGCAATGCCCACCACGATGCACAGCGCCACCCAGACCGTGAGATAGCGCTCGAAGAAGCCGATGGCGGGTGATGGCTTCAGCATGGGCAGGCCACCGTATCGGTGGCGCACGGCACGCCCTGGCAGCAGTTCTCGGTGAGGTAGGCGATCAGCGCGTTCATCTGCCCGAAGGCCGCGCGGTAGATCAGGTGCCGGCCGCTGCGCTCCTGCGTCACCAGGCCGGAATTCGCGAGCTCCTTGAGGTGGAACGACAGGCCCGTGGCCGGCACGTCGAGCGTCTCGACCAGCGCGCCGGGCGTGAGCCCCTCGGTGCCGGCCACCACCAGCGCGCGGAACACGCGCAGGCGCACCGGCTGGGCCAGCGCGGCCAGCGATCGGACGATGTCTTGTTCTTCCATATTTCAATAATAGTTGCATAATTGAAGCCATGCAAGCCAACATCACCGCGCCGATCACCATCTTCCACAACCCCGCCTGCGGCACCTCGCGCAACACGCTCGCGCTGATCCGCAACAGCGGCGACGAGCCCCGCATCGTCGAATACCTGCAGGCGCCGCCCGACCGCGACACGCTGCGCGGCCTGCTCGCCGCCATGGGCATGGCGCCGCGCGCGCTGCTGCGCCGCAAGGGCACGCCCTACGATGCGCTCGGGCTCGACGACCCGAAGTGGACCGACGACCAGCTCATCGACTTCATGGTCGCGCACCCGATCCTGATCGAGCGTCCGATCGTGGTCACGCCGCTCGGCACGCGGCTGTGCCGCCCCTCGGAGGCGGTGCTCGACATCCTGCCCTCGCCGCAGCAGGGGCCGTTCACCAAGGAAGACGGCGAAGCGGTCATCGATGCGGAGGGCCGCCGTGTCGTCCGCGCCGGCTGAGCTGCCGAACATCGATGCGGCGCTGTTCGAGCGCCCTTCGCTCGAACGCCTGCGCAGCGACAGCGAACCGGTGCACCATGCGCCGCGCTTCCTGCTGCTGTACGGCTCGCTGCGCGAGCGCTCGTACAGCCGGCTTCTCACCGAAGAGGCCGCCCGCCTGCTGCAGGCGATGGGCGGCGAGGCGCGCATCTTCGATCCGCACGGCCTGCCGCTGCCCGACAGCGCCTCCGACGACCATCCCAAGGTGCAGGAACTGCGCGCGCTCGCGCAATGGGCCGAGGGCATGGTGTGGTGCTCGCCCGAGCGCCACGGCGCGATGACCGGCATCATGAAGGCACAGATCGACTGGATTCCGCTGAGCCTCGGCGCGGTGCGCCCGACCCAGGGCAAGACGCTCGCGGTGATGCAGGTGTCGGGCGGATCGCAGTCGTTCAATGCGGTCAACCAGCTGCGCGTGCTCGGCCGCTGGATGCGCATGCTGACCATTCCCAACCAGTCGTCGGTGGCCAAGGCCTTCCTCGAATTCGACGAGGCCGGGCGCATGAAGCCCTCGCCCTACTACGAGCGCGTGGTCGACGTGATGGAAGAACTGGTGAAGTTCACGCTGCTTACGCGCGACGCGGCCGGCTACCTCGTCGACCGCTACAGCGAACGCCGCGAGAACGCCGCGCAGCTCTCGGCACGCGTGAACCAGCGCGCGATCTGACCGCGTCCTACGCGGTTATGCAGGCAGTCCGACACAGCCGGGTCGGGGCAGCGCTACGGTGTATCGGCAACGACCGGAGAAACGCTTCATGAACCGCATGACCTCGCCCGCATCGAAGCCGACGCAGCCGCGCCCGCCGCGCACCGTACAGCCTGCCAACCGCAAGCCCGAAGGCCCCGTCGCCACGCCCAAGGTGCGCGAAGGTGCGTCGCTCGGGCGGTCCGCCAACTCGACGGCCGGCGGCGCCGCCGGGCAGCTGACACCCAAAGACTGAGCCGCCGCCAGCGCCCGGGCCGCGATAGCCCGACAATCGGCGCCCATGAATTCCTCTTCCCCGGTGGTCCCGGCGGCTACCGCGCGCCCGATCCGCCACGCGGCCACCCTGATCCTCCTGCGCGACGGGCCGGCCGGCATGGAAGTGCTGCTGCTGCGCCGCGCCGAAAAGGCCGACGACCAGAACAGCGGCGCCAGCGTGTTTCCCGGCGGCGTGCTCGATGCCCACGACCGCGGCCTGCACCTGCATTGCCAGGGCCTCGACGACCGCGCCGCGAGCGAGCGCCTCGGCGTGGCCGAGGGCGGGCTCGACTACTACGCCGCCGCGGTGCGCGAATGCTTCGAGGAGGCGGGCGTGCTGTTCGCCTGCGATGCCGAGGACCGGCTGGTCGAGCTCGACGGGTTTGCGCCCGGCCGGCTCGAGGCGATGCGCGACGCCGCCGAGCAAGGCACCGACGCGCTGCTCGCGATGTGCGACGCGCACGGCTGGCGGCTCGCGGTCGACCGGCTCGCCTACTTCAGCCACTGGCTCACGCCGCCCAGCATGCCGCGGCGCTTCGACACGCGCTTCTTCATCGCGCAGATGCCGGCCGCGCAGCGCGTGGTTCCCGATGGCTGCGAGACCGTCGCGCACATGTGGCTGCGGCCGGCCGAGGCGGTGGACCCGCGCCGCGGGCTCAAGCTCATGAACGTGACGCGGCGCACGCTCGAGTCGCTGGCGGGCTTTGCCACGGCCGCCGAATGCATGGCGCATGCGCGCGGCCTGGCGCGCCTGCCGCTCAACATGCCGCGCCTGGCCGACGGCCCCGATGGCCGCCGCGCGGTCAACATCGACGAAGCGGCCTACGCGGAGATCGGCCTGGTCGACCCCGACGGCGCGGGCCGCGCGGGCCCCGGGCGCTATGCGCTCTTGCCGGGCGACACGACGCAGCTCACGCCGCGCATCCGCCGCGTCGCGGGCGTGGGCGGCGATGCGGGCCCGCACAGCTTCTTCGCCGGTGCCGCCGACGGCCCGTTCGCGCTGATCGACCCGATGCCCGGTGCCGGCGCCGCGGCGGCACCCGGGCCGGTGCGCTGGCTGCTGTCGACCGCGCCGCGCACGCCCGCGTCGGAGGCCGCGCTCGCGCAGCTTGCCGCATCGTGGCCCGGCGCCTCGGTGCACTGGCCCGCACCCGGCGAGCGCCTGGCCCTCGGCGGCGACACCACGCTGCAGGCGATCCCGACCGCGCCGGACGGCAACAGCACCACGCTGCAGTTCCTGCTGATTGAAGAGCGCGTGCTGTTCACGGGCGCCGCGGCGGCGTCTTCCGCCAGCGCGGCGGCCGAGGCCGAATGGATCGCACCCGCCAGCGGCTTCCTCGTCAGAGCTTCCCGATCGCGGCCTTGAGCTCTTCGATCGACGCCGGTTTCGGCAGGTGCGCGTTGAAACCCGCTTCGAGCGCGCGGCGCGCATCGGAGCGGCGCCCGAAGCCGCTCATCGCAATCGCGCGCAGGTCGCGCGTGGCCGGCCTGCGGCGCACTTCCGCAATGAATTCGTAGCCGTCCATCTCGGGCATGCCGAGGTCGGACACCAGCAGGTCGT
>CAMLCW010000290.1 GCA_946478645.1 uncultured Variovorax sp. | reverse complement strand
TCGGCGACGTGCTGCGCGTGCGCGTCTACGTGCCCGACCGCGGCGATGTGATCGCCGTCAGCCAGGTGCTGCGCCGCCGACTCGGCACCAACCGCCCCGCCAACACCACCGTCTGCTGCCCGCTCGCGGTGGAACATGCGAAAGTGGAGCTCGAAGTGACCGCGCGGCAAAGCCGCCGGAAGCCGCACGCCGCCTGAATCGGCGCTTGCCGGCCGGTTTGTTGTTGTTGTTCACCGCTCTTGCCAAGGATTCCCCGATGTCTCTTCTGATGCAACTCGCCCAGGCCATGGGCAACCGTTCGGTCCGCACCATCGACCTCACCCACACCTTGAGCGAGGATTTCCCCGCGCTGCAACTGCCGCCGCAGTTCGGTCAGGTGGCCGGCTTCCGGATGGAGCGCATCTCGCGCTACGACGAAGCGGGGCCGGGTTGGTACTGGAACAACTTCACTTGCGGCGAGCACACCGGCACCCACTTCGACGCGCCCGCGCACTGGATCACCGGCAAGGACCATCCGCACAACACGGTCGACACCATCGAGCCCGACGCCTTCATCGCGCCCGCGGTGGTCGTCGATGCCAGCGCCGAGGTGGCGCAGAACGACGACTGGCTGCTCGATGTCGCGTTCCTGCAGGCCTGGGAGGCGCGCCATGGCCGCATTCCCGAAGGCGCCTGGGTGCTGCTGCGCACCGACTGGTCGCGCCGCATCAGCGACCCGGCCGCTTTCGTCAACATGCGCGAAGACGGCGCGCACACGCCCGGGCCCACGCAGGCGGCCGTCGAATGGCTGATCGGCGAGCGGCGCGTGCACGGCTTTGGCGTCGAGACGATCAACACCGATGCGGGGCAGTCGTATGCGTGGCCGGTTGCGTATCCGTGCCACACGCTGATGCACGGTGCGAACAAGTACGGGCTGCAATGCCTGCGGAACCTGGACCAGCTGCCGCCGACGGGGGCGCTGATTGTGTCGGCGCCGCTGAAGATTCAGGGCGGGTCGGGGAGTCCGCTGCGGGTGCTGGCGTTGGTGGAGGGCTGATCCACCCGCTCTGACGAACGACTCAGCGGACGCGGAACGCGGTCCGATGGCGCGAGACGTTCTGCATCATTTTGGCGCCAATCGACTGAGCTTTTCAGCCATGCGCGTCTGCCATCCCGGGCCGGTGGCACGCCAGCGTTGAATAACGTCTTCGGGGAGGCGAATGGAGATCAGCTTCTTCGGATTTTCCGATCTAGGCCTTCCTCCTTTGTTGACGACGCCCCGCGCGAACATTTCGTCGGTGAGTTCGGGAAGTTCTTCGTACTCGGCCGGCTGAATAGCATGTCTTTCAACACGCTTCATATCAGAGCCCAAGGATGGGGCCGATGCGTGCTTGCTCGCGGTCATTTGCTTTCCTCATGCTGAAGACATGGCGACCCGCGCCACGCGGCGTGTAGCCCACCACGACAAGTCGATCCTTGAGCAGGCCGAAGCAGATGATTCGCTTCTCGCCGTAGTCTCTGCGTTGATCGAGTGCTTCGAAAGTCAGCCCTGCGAAGACGTGCTTGGTGTCATTGAAGTCCAAGCCTCGCTCGTTCAGCGTGACCTCGCGCTTGGCCTTGTCATAGGTGATTCTCACCTTGTTAATGTAGCTACGAAAACATGTCCTGGCAAGCGCTGTAGTACCGCCCGCGAAGCTGCGGAACATCAGCTGGTCGTTGGTCGAGTCGCCCACGTCGGCCCAGCGCTCGGTCTCGTCCTTGAGCGTTCGGCCCCAGAGTTCGCGCGTGATCCAGCGCGCGCCCTCGAGCTCGTCATCTTCGCCGTGCCGTTGATGTGGATGAGCGACCGATGAACGAATGCGTTTGCCCGGATCAGCCATTCAAGAACGCCTTCATTCAGAGCGCGGTTCGGGCTCTTACGTTACCGGCGTCCCAGTGAACCTCATACAGCTTGCGCCGAGCTGGTACTGATTGCTTCCCAGTCAGGGGCCTGATGTTGCCAAGCGAGCATGCGAGGTAGCCGGCTTCCCAACCGCTGGAGCACGCTGCCTCGACTTCATCGGGACGCCACGGGTGGATCTCCAAGACATCGACAATGGCCACCGCAAGGCCTTCCTGGTCTTCCGGGACGTCGTCACTGAGGAAGCGCTTGTTCTCAACGATAAGCAGACTGCGCAGCGGCAAAGCGCCGGGGTGCCATGAACGGACCTCGATTGTCTTTGCGCCAGCTATCGCTTCTCCTTGCCACTCGACCGTTACGCGTTCGAGTGGCAAAGATCAGGACCACGACCAACAATACGATGGCCCAGTGCAATAGGTCGAAGCGTCCCATGTTCATGTACCTCGTTGGTGCTCAACTTCGGGCTTGAGCCGCGCGGCGGCCAGCACCGCCCGCACCGCCTCCGCAAACCCCGCCCCGCGCTCCCCCGCGGTCACATACCGCGGCAGATGCTCCAGCTGCGGCACGAAGCGCGCCACGTTCGCCACGCCGATGCTGTGCGCGAAGCTGCGGAACATCAACTGGTCGTTGGTCGAGTCGCCCACATAGGCCCAGCGGTCGATCTCGTCGTCGAGCGTGCGGCCCCAGAGTTCGCGCGTGATCCAGCGCGCGCCCTCGAGCTTGTCGTTGTCGCCGTACCAGCCGTTGATGTGGATGCTGCTCACCGTGGCATGCATGCCTTCGCTGCGCATCAGGGCCACCACCTGCGCGATGGTGTCCTCGCCGAGCTGCACGAACTCGCTGTGGTCGATGGCGATGTCGGTCTCGCGGCCGGCCGAATCGGTGGCGCGTCGCGCGCCGGGGATCTCGCGCTCGATGCGTGCGAGCACGGCCTGCATGCGCTTGAAATTCGCGGCGCGCGTGGCCGCGTCCTGCTGGTAGCGCTTCTGCAGCTTGCCGTCCGCCAGCGGCAGCAGGGCCACCGCGCCGTTCTCGGCCACGATCGAATCCACGGGCCAGGCCGAGACGAAGGGCTCGCTCCAGCCCACGGGGCGGCCGGTGATGGCGACCACGTGCAGGCCCGCGGCCTTGAGGTCCGCCAGCGCCTGCAGTGCGTCGGGCGTGATGGCGCCGTCGGTGGTCAGCGTGTCGTCGATGTCGGTGAACACGCCGACGAGCTGGGCGCGCGCGGCGGCGGGCCACTGGCCGAGCGGAAGAAGATGGTGCGGCGAGGGGGGCAGGGGAGGCGGCGCTTGCATGATGAGGGGTCGCGGGGAAGCCCCGATCGTAGCGGCGCTTTCGTGTAGCATCCCGCCCCCGCCGCGCCATCTCCCATGTCACACATCGTCGTCGACCAGCTCCGCAAGACCTACCGCATTTCCGAGCGCGATCCGGGCGTGATGGGCGCGCTGCGCGGGCTCGTGCAACGCCGGCACCGCACGGTCGAGGCGCTCTCGGATGTATCTTTCTCGCTCGAGCGCGGCGAGCTGCTCGGCTTCATCGGGCCGAATGGTGCGGGCAAGTCGACCACGATCAAGATCCTCTCGGGCATCCTGCGGCCCGACGGCGGTCGCGTGGCGGTCGACGGGCGCGATCCTTTCGCCGACCGCGAGCGCCACGTGGCGAAGATCGGCGTGGTGTTCGGCCAGCGCACCCAGCTCTGGTGGGACCTGCCCGTGGGCGACGGCTTCGACCTGCTGCGCGACATCTATCGCGTGGCGCCCGATCGCTACCGCCGCACGCGCGACGAACTGGTCGCGCTGCTGCAGCTCGAGCGCGTGCTCGACCAGCCGGTGCGCCAGTTGTCGCTCGGCCAGCGCATGCGCGCGGAGATCGCGGCGGCGCTGCTGCACGAGCCCGAAATCCTGTTCCTCGACGAGCCGACCATCGGCCTCGACGCGCCCTCGAAGCTCGCGGTGCGCGACTTCGTCCGGCGCGCCAACCGCGAGCGCGGCACCACCGTGTTGCTGACCACGCACGACATGCACGACATCGAGGCGCTCGCACGCCGCGTGATCGTGATCGGCCATGGCCGCGTGCTGGCCGACAGCCCGGTGGAGGCGCTGCGCGCGCAGGTGATGGCAGAGCGCCGGCTGGTGGTCGACTTCGCACAGGACGCCACGCTGCCCGCGCACGTCGATGGCGCCACCGTGCGCTCGCGCGACGGCCAGACGCTGGTGCTCGACTTCGATCCCAGGCAGACCGCCGCGCCCGCGCTCATCGCGCGCATCGCCAGCGCGCATGCCGTCGAGGACATCCGCCTCGAGGGCCTGCCGATCGAGGCCGTGATCGCGCGCTTCTATGCCCTGCACGGAGCGGCCGAAGCGTGAACCTGCCAACCCGCGCGCGCCCCTACGTCGCCGCATTCACATCGCGCTTCCTGCAAATGCTGCAGTACCGCACGGCGGCGCTCGCGGGCTTTGCGACGCAGTGCTGGTGGGGCGGCATCAAGGTGATGGTGCTCGCGGCGTTCTATGGCGGCGCGGCGGCGTCCGGCATGCCGATGTCGCTGGCCCAAGCCGTGACCTACACCTGGCTCGCGCAGGGTCTGCTCGCGCTGCTGCCGTGGCTCGGCGATCCCGAAGTGGCGCAGGCGGTGCGCACCGGCGCGGTGGCCTACGACCGGCTGCGCCCGGTCGATGCCTATGCGCTGTGGTTCGCGCGCAGCGCGGGCTGGATCGCGGCGCGCGTGCTGCCGCGCGTCGCGCTGATGGCCGCCTTCGCAGCCGTCGCGCTGCCGCTGGCCGGCTTCGGCGACTGGGCCTGGCAGCCGCCCGCGAGCCTGGCCGCCGCGGCCGCGTTCCTCGCCTCGGCGATGCTGGCGCTGCTGCTGTCGACGTCGATGGTGATGCTGCTCAACATCGCGGCCGCCGCGGCGCTCAACGAGCGCGGCATCAATGCGCTCGCGGCGCCGGTGGTCATCGTGTTTTCGGGCAACCTGCTGCCGCTCGCGCTGCTGCCCGAAGCGTGGCAATTGGCGCTGCTGCTGCAGCCGTTCGCAGGCGTGGTCGACATTCCGGCGCGGCTGTATTTCGGCCTGTTGCACGGGCCCCAGGCGTTGGCCGCGCTCGGCCTGCAGTGCTTCTGGATCGCCGCGTTGGTCGCGCTGGGGCATCGGGCGATGCAGCGCACGATGCGCAACCTCGAAGTGCAGGGCGGCTGAGGCGATGGGATCGCTCGCGCTGTGCCTGCGCCTCGTGCGGGCCTCGCTCGCCGGGCAGGCGCGCTATCCGGTTTCGGCGCTGCTGCTCACGCTGGGGCAGTTCCTCGCGACCGGCATCGAGGTGATCGCGGTCTGGGCACTGTTCCACCGCTTCGGCGACGTACAGGGCTGGACGCTCGGCGAAGTGGCCGTGTTCTATGGCCTCGTCAACTGCATGTTCGCGGTGGCCGATGCGCTCGGGCGCGGCTTCGACGTGCTGGGCACGGAGTTCCTGCGCACCGGCACCTTCGACCGATTGCTGCTGCGCCCACGGCCGCTGGCGCTGCAGCTGATGGGCCACGACGTTCGCATCAGCCGCCTCGGGCGCCTGTTGCAGGGCGTGCTGGTGCTGGGCTTCGGCGCCGCGCAGACTGGCATGGTCTGGACGCCCGAAGCTGTGGCCGTGGCGCTGTTCGCGCTGGCCGGCGGCATCGCGCTGTTCCTCGGCATCCTCGTGCTGCAGGGCACGCTGTCGTTCTGGACCGTCGAGAGCCTGGAGCTCGCCAACGTGCTGACCTACGGCGGCGTGCAGGCCGCGCAGTACCCGCTCGCGCTCTATGCGCAGTGGTTCCGCCGTGTGCTGACCTTCATCGTGCCGCTGGCCTGCGTGGCGTACTACCCGGTGCTCGCGATCCTCGGCAAGCCCGATCCGCTCGGCGCACCTCATTGGCTGGGCTGGGTCTCGCCGCTCGCGGGCTTCGTGTTCCTCGCGGCGGCGTTCGGCGCATGGCGCGTCGGGCTGCGCCGCTACGCCTCGACCGGCAGCTGAAAGCGGATCGCCGTACGCTCCATCCTCCTTTTGACTTCCTTTCGCGTCCTCTGCGAAACCTTCGCGTCCTCTGCGTCCGGAAGTCCGCTCCCGCTCCCGCTTACCCCGCGCTCTGCAGCGCCAACCCCGCGTGCTCCCGCAGCGGATGGAAGTGGATCTTCGGAAAGCGCTCCTGCGCCAGCCGCACGTCGTACGGCGAGGTGCACAAAAAGGCCAGCGTGTCCGCCGCGTCCTTCGCCATGCGCTGCGGATAGGCGTTGACGAACTCGCGCAGCTCGGCCGGCGTGTCGGCCGTGATCCAGCGCGCGCCGGTGTATTGGCAGCCTTCGAGCCGCACGTCGGCGTCGTACTCGGCCTTCAGGCGGTGCTGCACCACTTCGAACTGCAGCTGGCCGACGGCGCCCAGCAGCATCGGTCCGCCGATCTCGGGACGAAAGACCTGGATCGCGCCTTCCTCGCCGAGCTGGGCTAGGCCCTGCTGCAGCTGCTTGGTGCGCAACGGGTTCTTGAGGATCACGGTCATGAACAACTCGGGCGCGAAGAACGGCAGTCCTGTGAACTGCAGCGAAGCACCGTCGGTGATCGTGTCGCCGAGCTGCACGCCGCCGT
>CAMLCW010000289.1 GCA_946478645.1 uncultured Variovorax sp. | reverse complement strand
CCATGCGGCTGCCGGTATCGATGAGCGCGGTGGCGATGATCGACAGCGACCCGCCCTCCTCGATATTGCGCGCGGCGCCGAAGAAGCGCTTGGGCCGCTGGAGCGCGTTGGCGTCGACGCCGCCGGTCAGCACCTTGCCCGACGAGGGCACGACGTTGTTGTAGGCGCGCGCGAGGCGGGTGATCGAGTCGAGCAGGATCACGACGTCCTTCTTGAGCTCGACCAGGCGCTTGGCGCGCTCGATGACCATTTCGGCCACGTGCACGTGGCGCGCCGCGGGCTCGTCGAAGGTCGATGCGATGACTTCGCCCTTGACGGTGCGCTGCATCTCGGTCACTTCTTCGGGCCGCTCGTCCACCAGCAGCACCATCATGTGCACTTCGGGATAGTTGGCGCTGATCGCGTGGGCGATGTGTTGCATCATCACCGTCTTGCCGCTCTTGGGCGGCGCCACCAGCAGGGCGCGCTGGCCCTTGCCGATGGGGGCGATGATGTCGATGACGCGGCCGGTGATGTTCTCTTCGCTCTTGATGCCGTCGCGCTCGAGCTTCATCTGCTCCTTGGGGAACAGCGGCGTCAGGTTCTCGAACATCACCTTGTGCTTGTTCTGCTCGGGCGGGCCGTCGTTGACCTTGTCGAGCTTGGTGAGCGCGAAGTAGCGCTCGCCGTCCTTGGGCGTGCGAACCTCGCCCTCGATCATGTCGCCGGTGTGCAGGTTGAAGCGGCGCACCTGGCTCGGCGAGATGTAGATGTCGTCGGTGCTGGCCGTGAAGCTGGTGTCAGGGCTGCGCAGGAAGCCGAAGCCGTCGGGCAGGATCTCGAGCACGCCGTCGGCGAAGACCTGCTCGCCGGCCTTGGCGCGCTTCTTGATGATGGCGAACATCAGCTCCTGCTTGCGCATGCGGCCGACGTTTTCGATCTCAAGCGCCTCGGCTTGCTTGAGGACTTCAGACACGTGAAGTGCCTTGAGTTCGTTTAAGTGCATGGAATGACCCCTCGCGGGGTAATCGATCGAACAAACGGGGGGAGGTTTGAAGTGCGGCGAGAGCTGCCGCACAAACCGGGGAACTCGACCGGACCTGGAAGATCCGGTGATCTGCGGGAGATTATGACAGGAAAAAAAGC
Organism: uncultured Variovorax sp.; assembly: GCA_946478645.1. The sequence continues at coordinate 5,387 of CAMLCW010000289.1, read as the reverse complement.
GCAAAGGCCAGCGCGTGGCGCGCTGGCCGCCCGAATGGCATCAGGCGAGTTGCTGGTCGATGAACGCGGTGAGCTGCGCCTTGCTCATCGCGCCGACCTTGGTGGCGGCCAGTTGGCCGTCCTTGAACAACATCAGCGTGGGAATGCCGCGGATGCCGAACTTGGCGGGGATGTCGCGGTTCTCGTCGACGTTCATCTTGGCGATCTGCAGCTTGCCTTCGTAGGCGGTCGAGACCTCGTCGAGGATCGGGGCGATCATCTTGCAGGGGCCGCACCATTCGGCCCAGTAGTCGACCAGCACGGGCTGGCTGGACTTGAGCACGTCGGCTTCGAACGAGGAATCGGAGATGTGTTTGATCAGGTCGCTGGCCATGGATGTGTCCTTGTGCGCGGAGAGGTTTCGGTGCAGCTAAAGTGCTGGTCATTGTGACAGAAACCAAGGGGCGGCGTGGCTGGCGGAACGCTATGGCGCCGATAGCAAAAGCCCTTGGTGCGACGCTCTTCCCACGCTTTCCCCACGCTTCCCAATCCCCCGAGAGAACATGAACGAAGGACACCCCGTCCAGGCCCTGTGGTGCGACCCCGCCGACGGCGTGATCGCGCGCATCGCGCGCGTCGTCGCCGAACGCGGGCTGCATGCGGCACGCACGGTGGTGCTGGTGCCCTATGCGCAGCTCATGGGCGTGGCGCATGCAATGTGGTCTCGCTGCGGCCAGGCCGGCTTTGCGCCGCGCTTCGAGACCACGCGCAACTGGGCGCGCAGCCTCGAAGGCTTTCTGCCCACCGGCTACGACATCGCATTCGACATGGCGCGCGACCTCGTCACCGCACAGGCGCTGCTGTCGCAGGCCGGCTTCGCTGCGGAGCGTTTTGCGCTCGCGGGCCGCGTGGTCGAGCTGGCTTACCAGCTCGCGCCGCTCGCGGCCGCGACAGCACCCGACGCGCGCGGCACGGAATGGGCGCAGCGCGCGTCGCGCGTCGCCGACGCGGGCAGCGAATCGGAGTGGTTCCGCCTCGAGAGCGCGCTGGTCCGCGTGGCCGTGGCGTGGGCCGCCAATTCGGCTTACGCGACCGACGTGCTGCTGCGGGAAGGCGTGCGCACGCAGGTCGATGCGCTGATCGCGCTCGAGGGCTTCCAGGCCGATCCGCTGACGCAGACGCTGTGCGGGCTCTGGGGCGCTCGCGCGGTGCATCTGTCGCTGGTGCCCACGGCGCCCGCGGCCGCGGCGGTCGGCGCGCATGTGGCCGCCGATGCCGAGGACGAGGCCCAGCTTGCGGCCGCCTGCGTGCTGCGGCACCTGGCCGAGGACCGCGCGCCGGTCGCGCTGATCGCGACCGACCGCGCGCTCACGCGCCGCATCGGGGCGCAGTTGCAGGCGCGGGGCGTGGTGGCGCACGACGAGACCGGATGGAAGCTGTCCACCACGCGCGCCGCCGCCGTGCTGATGAGCGCGCTGCGCGCCTGCGCCCACGACGCCGGCAGCGACGCGGTGCTCGAATGGCTCAAGAGCGGCGCCGATGGCGATGCAATGGCCGTGCAGGCGCTCGAGGCGCGGCTGCGGCGCGAAGGCGTGCGCGAATGGTCGGCCTGGTGCGCGCAGGTCGCGCGCAGCGAAAGGCCGCAGGACGTGGCCTTGCTCGCGTTCACCGAGGGCATCGAAGGCCGCCGCATGGCCATGGCGCGGGCGAGGCCGCTGGCCGACTGGCTGCGTGCGTTGCGCGAACTGCTCGACGCCAGCGGCCAATGGGCCCCGCTCGCGGACGATATGGCGGGCGCGAAGGTGATCGCCGCGCTCTGGCTCGATGTTGACGCGCACGGCGAGGAGGGTGATTTCCCGGGTGGACGCCACACGCTGGCCGAGTTCACTGCCTGGGTCCGCGACGTGCTCGAAGATGCGAGCTTCGTGCCCCCGGCGGGCAGCGACGTGCCCCAGGTGGTGGTGCTGCCGCTGCACCAGCTGCTGGGCCGCGCCTTTGCCGCCGTGGTGATCCCGGGCTGCGACGACCGGCGCCTGCCCGCATCGCCCGAGCCGCCCGGCAACTGGAGCGCTGCGCAGCGCGCGGAACTCGGGCTCGCGGCACGCGAGACGCTCGAGGCCGCGCAGCGCGCGGCCTGGGCCGCGGCGCTGTGCAACCCGAACTGCGAGGTGCTCTGGCGCCAGTCGGACGCCAGCGGCGAGCCGGTCCGTCCGAGCCCGCTCGTGCAGGCGCTGCAGCTCGGCCACGCACTGCAGGCGGCGGACGATCCACGCACACCGCGCGACGTCGCGCTCGACCCCACGCCCTATCCGACACCCTCAGGCGCGCTGCTGCCGCTGAAGAACATCTCGACCAGCGTCTACGACGACTTGCGCCGCTGCCCGTACCGCTTCTTCGCGTTGCGCCAGCTGGGCCTGCGCAGCGCCGACGAGCTCGACGCCGAGGTCGACAAGCGCGACTTCGGCAACTGGCTGCATGCGGTGCTGGGTCATTTCCATGAGGCCCTCAAGGCCTCGCCCACCAGCGACGCGGCCGAACGCGCAGCGCTCATCACCGCAGCGTCGGAGCGCGCCACGCGCGAGTTCGCGCTTTCGGACGCCGAGTTCCTGCCTTTCGCCGCGGCCTGGCCGGCGGTGCGCGACGGCTACCTGCAGTGGCTCGCGGGTCACGAGGCGAGCGGCGCGGCCTTCGATGAATCCGAGCCCTGGAAGGAACTGCCGCTCGGCCAGCTGCAACTCGTCGGCCGGCTCGACCGCATCGACCGGATGCCCGACGGCCAGGCCTTCGTGATCGACTACAAGACGGAGTCGGCCGCGGTCACCAAGGAGCGCGTGAAGGACCCTGCCGAAGACACCCAGCTCGCGTTCTATGCGGCGCTGCTGGCCGACGACACCTTGCGCGCCGCGTACGTCAACGTCGGCGAGAAATCGTCGGGCACGCAGACCGTGGAGCAGCCGCTGGTCGGGCCGGCGCGCGACGTGCTCGTGGCCGGCATCCTCGACGACTTCACGCGCATCGCCGAAGGCGCGCCGTTACCCCCGCTGGGCGAAGGCGCGGTGTGCGAGTACTGCGCGGCGCGCGGCCTCTGCCGCAAGGACTTCTGGGCCGATGCTGCGCCCATCGTTGCGGGAGGCCGGGCATGAACGGTGCTGCCTACGAACACAACGGCCGCCACGTCACGCGCGAGGCGTTCTACACCGTCGCCTGCGATCCGCGGCGCTCGGTCGCGGTCGAGGCCTGCGCGGGCGCGGGCAAGACCTGGATGCTGGTCTCGCGCATCCTGCGCGCGCTGCTCGAAGAGGGCGACGCGGCCTGCGAGCCGCACGAGATTCTTGCGATCACCTTCACCAAGAAGGCCGCGGGCGAGATGCGCGAGCGGCTCGATCAATGGCTCGCGCAGTTCGCGGAATGCAGCCCCGAGATGCTGGTGCGCGAGCTCGTGGTCCGCGGTGTCGCGCCCGATGCCGCGCTGGCCGCCGTGCCGCGGCTGCAGGGCCTCTACCGGCGCCTGCTCGAAGGCGGGCGGCCGGTGCAATTTCGCACCTTCCATGCCTGGTTTGCGGGCCTGCTGCGCAATGCGCCGCTCGCGGTGCTGCGTGAACTCGGCCTGCCCGCGAACTACGAACTGCTCGAGGACGATGCCGAGGCGCGCGCGCGCACCTGGCGCCCGTTCTTCGAAGCCGTGACGGCCGACCCGCAGGCCTTGGCCGACTATTACGCCGTGGTCGCCACCTATGGCCGCTCGCAGACCGCCAAGGCGCTCGGCGAAGCGCTCACGCGGCGGGTCGAGTTCTCGCTGTCGGATCCCGCCTCGGCGGTGGAACCTTTCGGCGTGCACCATCCATCGCTGGCCGGGCTCGACGAGCCGACCGACGCACTGCGCGGCGAGGCCGCCCGGCGGCGCTGGCTCGACCGCGCCGCCGCGCTCGGTCGCGAGGCCAACAAGACGCCGCAGAAGGCCGCCGAGGCGATCCTCGACGTGTTCGGCAGCGGCGAGCCCGCGCGCGCGTCGCTCGCGGCCGCGCTCGCGCACCTGCGCAAGAACTTCTTCGTCGCGACCGAAGACCGCCTCAACAAGAACCTGCAGAAGTTTCCCGCCGCGCAGGAGGCCGAGGCCGAACTGCAGACGCTCTGCGCCGCGCAGGCGCAGCATGCGGCCTGGCTCTACCAGCAGCGCATGACGCGGCTCACGCGGCTGCTGATCGAGGCGTTCGCACAGGTCAAGCGGGCCCACGGCTGGGTCGACATGAACGACGTCGAGCAGGCCGCGCAACTGCTGCTCGGCCAGTCGGCGCTGTCGGGCTGGGTGCAGGAGCGGCTCGATGCGCGCGTGGCGCACCTGCTCATCGACGAATTCCAGGACACCAACCCGCTGCAATGGCAGGCGCTCTACGGCTGGCTCAGTGCCTACACCGGCGCGGGCGGGCGCGCGCCGCGCGTCTTCATCGTCGGCGATCCGAAGCAGAGCATCTATCGCTTTCGCCGCGCCGAGCCGCAGGTGTTCATCGCCGCGAAGAAGTTCGTGCGCGAGGGCCTCGGCGGAGAACTGCTCAACTGCGACCACACGCACCGCAACGCGCGTGCGGTGGTCGGGCTGGTCAACCAGGCCATGCTCGCCGCGCAGCAGGCAGGCGAGTTCGACGGCTTCCGTGCCCACACCACCGAGCGCCGCGACGAAGGCGAACTGCTCAAGCTGCCGCCCATCGAACGCGACGCGCTCGAGGCGGCCGCGGCTGATGCAGGGTCACCGCCGGAAGAGGGCATGCTGCATTGGCGCGACAGCCTCGTCACGCCGCGCGTGCTGCCCGAGGAGCAGTTGCTGCAGAAGGAGTGCGAGCAGGCTGCGCGCTGGATCGCGCAGTGCATCGCTGACGGCACGGCGCCGCGGCAGATCATGGTGCTCGCGCGCCGGCGCAGCCGGCTCGCGGCCATGCAGGACGCGCTGCGCAGCCTTCACATCCCCGTGCAGCAGCCCGAGAAGAACGAACTGCACGACGCGCCCGAGGTGCAGGACGTGGTGGCGCTGATCGATGCACTGGTCTCGCCCGCGCACGACCTGTCGCTGGCGCGTGCGCTGAAGTCGCCGCTGTTCGGCATCGACGACGAGGCGCTGGTGCAACTGGCATTGCGGCACCGCGAGCAGTCGTCCGTGAGCTGGTTCGGGCTGCTGCAGAAGGGCGAGGGCCTGCCGCCGGCGCTGGTCGAGGCCGGCATCCGGCTCAAGCGCTGGCAGCGCTGGCTCGTGACCCTGCCGCCGCACGATGCGCTCGATGCGATCTTCCACGACGGCGACGTGCTGGCCCGCTTCGGCGCCGCCATGCCGCCGCCCCTGCGGCAGGGCGCGCTCGCCAACCTGCGCGGCCTGCTCGCGGCCTCGCTCGAGATCGATGGCGCGCGCTTCACCACGC
>CAMLCW010000288.1 GCA_946478645.1 uncultured Variovorax sp. | reverse complement strand
CCGGATTTCACTGCTGCGTTTTCCGGTCTAATCGCGCGATGGACCGCCTCAAAGCCATGCAGGCCTTCGTGCAGATTGCCGACCAGGGCAGCCTCACGCGCGCCGCCGAGTCGCTGGGCAGCTCGCTGCCCGCGGTGGTGCGCGCGCTCGCCGCGCTCGAAGCGCATCTCGGCGTGCGCCTGTTCCACCGCACCACGCGGCGCCTGTCGCTCACCGACGAGGGCCGCCGCTATCTCGCGAGCGCGCGCGAGGTGCTGCTGGCCGCCGATGCCGCCGACCGCGCGCTCACCACCGAGGCGCGCGAGCTGGCGGGGCACCTCACCATCGCCGCGCCCGTGCTGTTCGGCCACATGTACGTGGCGCCCGCCATCACGCGCTTCATGCAGCGCCACGAGAAGATGCGCTGCAGCGTGCTGCTGCACGACCGCACGGTGAACTTGCTCGAGGAAGGCATCGACGTGGCGATCCGCATCGGCGCGCTCGATGATTCGTCGCTGGTGGCGCAGCCGCTCGGCACCATCCGCCGCGTGGTGGCCGCAAGCCCCGAATTCCTCGCGCGCCACGGCGTGCCGCACCATCCGCGCGACCTTGCGGGCGCGCCGTGCGTGCGCGGGCGCATCGACGCCCCGCTGCAATGGACCTTCTTCGACGGCGGTCGGCGCATCGGCGTCACCCCCGACCACCGGCTCGAGTTCAACCATCTCGCGCCGGCCGTCGAGGCCTGTGCCGCGGGCATGGGCTTTGCCACCTTCTTCTCCTACCAGGTGCTGCCGCACGTCGCTGCGGGCCGGCTGCAGCTGGTGCTCGAGGACTACGAGCCGCCGCCGCGGCCGGTGAGCGTGGTCTATCCGAATGCGCGGCTGCTGCCGGCGCGCACGCGGGCGTTCATCGACTGGACGAAGGCGGAGTTCGAAGGCTTTCGCCTTTGAGGGACTTGGGCCCTGGCGACACACGCCATGCAGCACGGCTGCGTCAGAATGTTCGGGTGCCGACGCCTCCAACCCCCACCCCTTCGCCCTTCCTTTTCAAGGCCAGCCAGCTGCACAAGCGCTATGGCGGCACCACGGTCGTGGACGACCTCTCGTTCGAGATCGCGCCGGGCGAATGCCTCGGCGTGATCGGCCCCAACGGTGCCGGCAAGACCACCACCATCCGCATGTGCCTGGGCCTGACCGAGCCCGACGGCGGCAGCATCGAGGCGCTGGGCCTGCAGATGCCGCGCGACGCGCTCGGCATCAAGGCGCAGCTCGGCGTGGTGACGCAGTTCGACACGCTCGACCCCGACTTCAGCTGCGCCGAGAACCTTGTCGTGTACGGCCGCTACTTCGGCTACAGCAAGGCCGCGGTGCGCGCACGGGTGCCGCAGCTGCTGGAGTTCGCGGCGCTGGCGCACAAGGCCGACGCCAAGCCCGGCGAACTGTCGGGCGGCATGCGCCGGCGCCTCTCGCTCGCGCGCGCGCTGGTCAACGACCCGAAGCTGCTGATGCTCGACGAACCCACCACCGGGCTCGATCCGCAGGCGCGCCACCTGATGTGGGAGCGGCTGCAGGTGCTGCTGCAACAGGGCAAGTCGATCCTGCTGACGACCCACTTCATGGACGAGGCCGAGCGGCTGTGCTCGCGGCTGCTGGTGCTCGACCACGGCCGCAAGATCGCCGAAGGCCGTCCGCGCGACCTGATCGAGGCGCACCTCGAGCCCGACGTGGTCGAGGTGTACGGCAACGGCGCGCTGCCGCTGGCCGAGGCGCCCGAGCTCAAGGCGCTGGCGGCGCGCATCGAGGTGAGCGGCGAGACGGTGTTCTTCTACACCCAGGATGCGCGCCGGCTGCTGGACGCGCTCACGCAGCATGGCGGCCTGCGCACCTTCCACCGGCCGGCCAACCTCGAAGACCTGTTCCTCAAGCTCACGGGCCGCCAGATCCGTGAGGACGGCTGAGAAGAAAGAGATACCCGGCATGACGACGACGACGACAACGACCACTGCTGCTGCCACCGCCAGCCCCTCGACGTGGCGCCCGCCCGAACTCTCGCTGCGCTGGTGGCCGGTGTTCCTGCGCAACCTGCTGGTGTGGCGCAAGCTCGCGATCCCGAGCCTGATCGGCAACATCGCCGAGCCGCTGATCTGGCTCGTGGCCTTCGGCTACGGCATGGGCGCGCTCGTGGGGCAGGTGACGGTCGACGGCACCCAGGTGCCATACATCCTCTTTCTCGCGAGCGGCTCGATCTGCATGAGCGCGATGAACGCCGCGAGCTTCGAGGCGCTGTATTCGGCCTTCTCGCGCATGCACGTGCAGAAGACCTGGGACGGCATCATGAACGCGCCCGTGGGGCTCGACGACATCGTGCTGGCCGAAATGCTCTGGGCCGCGTTCAAGTCGATCTTCACGGTGACCGCGATCCTGTTCGTGATGCTCGGCCTCGGGATCAGCCACAGCCCCAAGCTCGTGGTCGCGTGGATGGTGCTCGCCGGCGCGGGGATCACCTTCTCGTCGATCGCGCTGATCTTCAATGCGCTGGCGAAGGGCTATGACTTCTTCACCTACTATTTCACGCTGTTCATGACGCCGATGATGTTTTTGAGCGGCGTGTTCTTTCCGCTCGAGCAACTGCCTTCGATGGTGCGTGCTGTGGCCGCCTGGCTGCCGCTGACCAATGCGGTGGCCCTGGTGCGGCCGCTCTTCATGGACCGCTGGCCCGAAGGCTGGATGCTGCACGCGGCCGTGCTGGTGGCCTATGCGGTCGTGTCGTTCTGGGTCGCACTGGCGCTCACCCGCAGGCGCTTCGCGCGGTAGACAGGCCCTGCACCGCGGCGCCTGCGTTGACAGTTGTCAGCGTGCAGGCCGACCTTTGTCGCCAACAATGGCCCCCGGCATCGGAACGACGGCAGCAACGCGCCGGCCGCTGCCAGGGAGGCAATGGCATGCGGCGGATTCTGTTGGGTCTGGGGGCGCTCTGCGCGAGCATTGCGGCAGCGGTCCTGATCCTGCGACTTGTATTCCCGCTGCCGGACATCGGCGCGCGCGCCGTCTCGACGGCGATCCCGGCCGACGCCAGCAGCGCCTTGGGGCGGCGCATGCTGGCCGCAATGCGCGAGCACCCGGGCCAGTCGGGCGTGCTGGCGCTGCGCAACGGACACGATGCCCTCGCGAGTCGGCTGCTGCTGATCGAGACAGCCGAGCGCTCGATCGACGCGCAGTACTACATCTGGCACGACGACACCTCGGGCACCCTGCTGCTCGAGGCGCTCTACCGTGCGGCGCAGCGCGGCGTGCGGGTGCGGCTGCTGCTCGACGACAACGGCGTGCCGGGGCTCGACGCCACCATGGCCGCGCTGCATGCGCAGCCCGGCTTCGAGATCCGCCTGTTCAACCCCTCGACAGTGCGCACGCCCAAGCTGCTGGGCTATGCCTTCGATTTCTCGCGCATGAACCGCCGCATGCACAACAAGGCGCTGATCGTGGATGGGGCGGTCACGGTCATTGGCGGGCGCAACATCGGCGACGAGTACTTCCAGGTCGGCGACGGCATGTTCTACGTCGACATGGATGTGCTGGCCTCGGGCGCGGTGGTGCCCGAGGCGGCGCAGGTGTTCGATGCCTACTGGAACAGCGCGTCGGTGCATGCCGTGGACACCATCGTCGACGGCGGCAGCGCGGGCCTGGCCGGCTTTCTCGCCCGGGCCCGGGCCCTCAAGTCCGGCGAGGCGGTGGCTGCGCTCACCTCCGACATGGCCGCCAGTGCGCGCGCCATCGCCGAGGCGCGCACGCCGCTCGAATGGACAGAGGTGCAGCTCGTGGCGGACGACCCCGTCAAGGGGCAGGGGCTGGCCGAGCGCCGGCAGCTCATGATCTTCCGGCTCGAGGAGATCCTCGGCGAGATCGAAAGCAGGCTGCTGCTGGTGTCGGCCTACTTCGTGCCCGGCGAGGACGGCGCGGCGTACTTCGGCGCGCTGGCGCGCGAGGGACGCGACGTGCGCATCCTCACCAACGCGATGGACACCACCGACGTGCTGATGGTGCATGCGGGCTATGCCAGGTACCGCCGGCGCCTGCTCGACGCCGGCGCCAGGCTCTACGAGCTGAAGCTGCGCGGCACGACGGACGGCGACGACCGCCGCCAACTGCATCCGTTCGGCCTCTCGGGCGCGAGCCTCCATGCCAAGACCTTTGCGGTCGATGGCGAACGCGTGTTCATCGGCTCCTTCAACTTCGATCCGCGCTCGGCCCTGCTCAACTGCGAGATGGGCCTGCTGATCCGCAGCCCGGCCCTGGCCCAGCGCATCGGCGCGGCCTTCGAGGGACCGGTCGATGACGTGGCCTACCGCCCGGCGCTCGACGCCGACGGCGCCATCGTCTGGCACGAGCGCCTTGCCGACGGCACCGAGCGCGTGCACACCGACGAACCCGGCGCCGGCTGGGCCGGGCGCCTCGGGCTCGCGATCGTCGGGCTGCTGCCGGTGGAGTGGCTGCTCTGATGGGCCGCCCCGTGAAGCGCCTCTGGCGCGGGCTGGCCGCGGCCTTTGCAGACGAGCGCGTGCGCAGCCTGGTCGCGCTCGCCGTCGCGCTGATCGCCGTGGCCTCGCTGTTCTACTGGTACGTCGAGGGGTGGAGCCTGCTCGACGCGGTCTACTTCTCGGCCATCACCATCGCCACCGTGGGCTACGGCGACTTCGCGCCGCAAACCGCCTGGGGCAAGGTCTTCACCATCTTCTACGTGTTCTGCGGACTCGGGATCTTCGTCGCCGCCGCGACCTCCATTGCCGACAGCATCCTGCGCCCGGACAGCGAATCATGACGCCGCGCCGCACCCTCGCAAGACAGGGCCTGTTGGCGGGCGCCTACGGCTTCGTGGCGGGCATCGCCTCGGCGCTGGTGCTGTGGCTGATGAGCGTGGTTTCGGGCTGGATCTGGTCCGGCACCGACGAGCCCTGGTACGTGTTCCTGGCAATCGTCGCGGGTGGCGCCACCATCGCGCTGCTGCAGTTCTGGCACGCGGGCGAGCCGCTGTCCGAGCAGATCGGCACGGCGCGCCCGCCGCACGCCCAGAAGCAGCGCGACGCACTGCTGCTCGCATTGATGGCGATCGTCGCGGTCGGCTTCGGCGGCGCGGTCGGGCCCGAAGCGGGCATTCTTGCGGTGGTGGCGGAAATGACGGCGCTCATCACCTGGCTCATCGCACGCAACGCGGCCGAGGCGCAACTGATCGGCGAAGCCGGTGCCGCGGGCGCCCTCGGCGGCCTCTACGGCTCGCCGCCCGGCGGCGCCGCCATGGCGCAGGCGCAGCCCGAAGCGCCGCGCTGGCAGGTCTACCTGGCCGCGCTCGCGGGCCTGGCCGGCTTCCTGCTGGTGACGGGCCGCTACCTGAAGCAAAGACCGATGCACATTTCACTGCCGCCGCATGTGCCGGCAGGCGATGGCAGCGACCTCGCCTGGTCGGTGCTGCCGGCCCTGCTGGGTGCGGCGATGGGCATGTTCTTCGTGTTCGCGCTGCCGCTGGTGCAGAAGCTGCTGCGGCGCTGCGGCGGTGCCACCGCGCAGACGCTGGCCGGCTCGCTGCTGTTCGCGGCGCTGGCCGCGGCGTTCCCGATCCTGCGCTTCTCGGGCCATCACGAGCTCGAAGCGATGCTGCATTGGGCACAGGAAGCGGGCATGGGTGCGCTGTTGCTGCTGGGTGCCCTGAAGGCCATGGCCCTCGCGCTGTGCCTGGCCGCGGGCTGGCGCGGCGGCGCCGCGTTTCCGCTGCTGTTCGCCGGCGCGGCGGCCGGCGCCGGTGCCCTTGCGCTGCTGCCCGCCACGCCGGTCACCGCGGCGCTCGTCGCCGGAATGACGGCCGCCATCACCGCGGGCATGGGCAAGCCGGTCGCCGCGATGCTGATCGCGCTGTTCCTGATCGGGCCGGCCGCAGTGGGGCCGCTGTGCGTCGGCGCCCTGGTCGGCTGGGGCGCTTCCAAGCTGCTGCCTGCCACCCAGATCCACTGAGAAGGCGCGCCCGCCGCGCGGCCCCGGAGATGAAGCCGAAACGATTACATTGCACGCAATCAAATTGCACACTACAATTCGGCCCATGCCCTCCCCGCAAGCCACGACCGACGACATGCTCAAGCTGGACAACCAGCTCTGCTTCGCCGTCTATTCCGCCTCGCTGGCCATGACGCGGCTCTACAAGCCATTGCTCGAAAAGCTGCAGCTCACCTATCCGCAGTACCTCGTCATGCTCGCGCTCTGGGAGCACGACGGGCTCATGGTCTCCGAGCTCGGTGCGCGGCTTTCGCTCGATTCGGGCACGCTCACGCCGCTGCTCAAGCGCCTCGAGGCCAACGGCTACGTCGCCCGGGTGCGCGACGTGGCCGACGAGCGCCGCGTGCACATCACGCTCACGGCGGCGGGCCGCAAGCTCAAGGCCCGCGCCGCCGATGTGCCTGGCTGCCTCATGGCCGCCTCGCAGTGCTCGGTGCCCGAACTCATCGCGCTCACGCAGCAGATCCAGACGCTGCGCGACCGCATCCGCAAGGC
>CAMLCW010000287.1 GCA_946478645.1 uncultured Variovorax sp. | reverse complement strand
GCCCTTGAGCTTCGAGAGGCCGCGGTGCTCGAGGATCTTGGCCGGCAGCGGAAAGTCCTCGGCCAGCTTCTCGAGCACTTCCTCGTCGGTGCTCGGCGCGCCGCTCGGCGTCTTCTTGATCACCGGCAGGCCGAGCTTGGTGAAGAACACCTCGCCGATCTGCTTGGGCGAACCGAGGTTGAAGGGCTGGCCCGCGAGCTCGTAGGCCTCCTGCTCGAGCGCCATGATGCGCGTGCCGAGCTCGTGGCTCTGCGCCGCGAGCGTGGGCGCATCGATCATCACGCCGTTGCGCTCGACCCGGTAGAGCGCCTCGCTCGAATCCATTTCGAGCTTGTAGATGAAGCGCAGCTTCTCGTCGCGCTCGATCTGCGGCCACAGCGCGCGATGCACGTCGAGCGTCTGGTCGCTGTCCTCGCACGAATACTCGGCGGCCTTGGCGATGTCGACCTGGCTGAACGGGATCTGGTGCGCGCCCTTGCCGCACAGGTCTTCGTAGGAGATGCCGCTGCGCCCGAGGTGGCGCTCGGCCAGGCTCGAGAGCCCATGCGGCCGGTGTGCCTCGAGCACGTAGCTCTGCAGCATCGTGTCGTGCGCGTAGCCCTGCACCTCGATGCCGTGGTTGGCGAACACGTGGCGGTCGTACTTGATGTGCTGGCCGAGCTTTTTCTTCTCGGCGTTCTCGAGCCAGGGCTTGAGCCTGGCGAGCACCTCGTCGAGCGGCAGCTGCGCGGGCGCATCGGGGTAGTCGTGCGCGAGCGGCACGTAGGCCGCCTCGCCGGGCTCGACGCTGAAGCTCAGGCCGACGATCTGGGCGACCATCTCGTCGAGCGAGGTGGTCTCGGTGTCGAGCGCCGCGAGCTCGGCGGCCTCGAGCCTGGCGAGCCACGCATCGAAGTCCTCCCAGCTCGTGACGGTCTCGTATTTCAGGTTGCTCGCCGGCTCGGCGGCCGCGAGCGCGCCGAGGTTGGCCGATTCGTCGAACAGGCCGGCCTGGTCGCTGCTGGCCGCACCGCCGCGCGCCGCCTGCTTCTTGATGTTCTCTTCGATCAGTTCGGGCGGCACTTCCATCGCCTCGATCGACTTGACCAGGCTCTTGAAGCCGAAGCGCTCGTAGAACGGCTTGAGCTCGGCCGTCTTCGGTGCGCCCACCGGCAGCCCCTCGAGCGACGGCAGGCCCGCCACGTGCGCGGCCAGGTCGCAGTCGGTGCGGATGGTGACGAGCTGTCGCGACAGCGGCAGCCGGTCGATCGCCTTGCGCAGGTTCTCGCCGGCCTGGCCCTTGACCTCGGCGGCGCGTGCGATCAGCCCGTCGAGCGAGCCGTATTCGGCAAGCCACTTGGCCGCCGTTTTGGGCCCGACCTTGTCCACGCCCGGCACGTTGTCGACCGCATCGCCCACCAGCGTCTGGTAGTCGATCATCAGCTGCGGCGGCACCCCGAACTCGGCCGTCACGCCCGCCACGTCGCGCTTCTTGCCGTTCATCGTGTCGATGATCGTGATGTGTTCGTCGACGAGCTGGCTCAGGTCCTTGTCGCCGCTCGACACGATGACCTCCACGCCCTGCGCCGCGGCCGTCCTCGCGAGCGTGCCGATCACGTCGTCGGCCTCGATGTCGGGCACGCAGAGCACGGGCCAGCCCATCAGCTTGACCACCTCGTGGATCGGCTCGATCTGGCTGCGCAGGTCGTCGGGCATCGGTGAGCGGTTGGCCTTGTACTCGGGGTACAGGTCGTCGCGGAAGGTCTTGCCGGGCGCGTCGAATACGCAGGCCGCGTAGTCGGCGCGGACCTCGCGGCGCAGCGCCGTCATCATGTTGATCATGCCCCGGATCGCGCCGGTGGCCGGGCTCTTGGGATCGCCCGGCACGGCCCGCAGGTCGGGCATGGCGTGGAAGGCGCGGTACAGGTAGCTCGATCCATCGACGAGCAGCAGCGTTTTCTTGTCGGTCATCGGGCCATTTTGCCGTGCCGCGCGGCCCTCCGGACGACAGGTGCATGCGCCGGCCACCGGCAGCCCGAAACCGGGCGCGCGCCTACAATCCCGCCATGCCTGACTCCACACTCCTGGTCGCCCGCCGCATCCTGCTGGCGCTGGCCTTCGCCACCCCCGTTGCCGCCGTGCAGGCGCAGCCCGCGCCTGCCGCGCCGCCGGGCGAGCCGCTGCAGAACCAGGAGCAAGCCGACGGCCGCCGCAACCAGAAGATCGAGCACATCCGCACCGAAGACAGCGGCGCCACGGTCGACGAAGTCCGCTACGGCGGCCGCACGCAGAGCATCAGCGTCAAGCCCAAGTCGAACATGCCCGGCTACGAGGTGCTGCCGCAGGACGCCGGCACGGCCCGCCCCGGTCCGAGCGAATCGAACGGCAACGGCGCCCGCGTCTGGAACGTGATGAAGTTCTGACCGTGCTGCGCCTTCCTCTGGCAGCACCCTGCTGATCACCGCCATGGCAGTCTTTACCGAAGTCGAGTTCGGCGAGGCCGACGCGCTCGTGCAGCGCCTCGGCCTGGGCCCCCTGCGCGAATTGCGCGGCATCGAGGGGGGCATCGAGAACACCAACTATTTCGCGACCGCCGAGCGCGGCGAGTTCGTGCTGACGCTGTTCGAGCGCCTGAGCGCCGAACAGCTTCCCTATTACCTTTGCCTGATGAAGCACCTGGCGGCGCGCGGCCTGCCGGTGCCCGAGCCGGTGGCCGACCCGGCCATCGCGCCGCCATCCGGCCATCCGCTCACGGTGCCGGCCCAGGCGCCCTGCGAACTGCTGCTGCAGGTGGCGGGCAAGCCCGCCGCGCTGGTGCAGCGCCTCTCGGGCCGCAGCGAACTGGCGCCCGGCCCGGCGCACTGCACCGAGCTCGGCCGCATGCTCGCGCGCATGCACCTTGCCGCGCGCGACTTTCCACGCATCCAGCCGAACCTGCGCGGCCTGGCCTGGTGGAACGAGACCGCGCCGGTGGTCCTGCCCTACATCGACGAGGAACAGGCCGCACTGCTGCGCGCCGAGCTCGCCTACCAGAACCACATTGCCGAATCGTCGGCCTATGCGGCGCTGCCGCGCGGGCCGGTGCATGCCGACCTGTTCCGCGACAACGTGATGTTCGCCTCCGGCGCCGAAGCCGGTGCCGCGCCGCGCCTGACCGGCGTGTTCGACTTCTACTTCGCGGGCACCGACACCTGGCTGTTCGACCTGGCCGTGTGCCTGAATGACTGGGCCATCGACCTCGCGACCGGCCGGCACGAGGCCGCGCGCGCCGACGCACTGCTCGCGGCTTACGAAACCGTGCGCCCGCTCGACGTGGCCGAGCGCGCGCTGCTGCCCGCCATGCTGCGCGCCGCGGCGCTGCGCTTCTGGATCTCGCGGCTGTGGGACTTCCACCTCCCGCGCGAAGCCAGCATGCTGAAGCCGCACGACCCGACGCACTTCGAGCGCGTGCTGCGCGGGCGCGCCTTCCATCCGCATGCCATGGCGCGGTCGCCCGAGTCGATGGCCGCTTGATCACCAGAAAATGAAACTCCACATCGTGCCGGCGCGTACCGGCGCCGAATGGGTCCGCCTCGGGCTCAAGACCTTCTGGCGCCAGCCGCTGGCCTTCATCTCGCTGTTCTTCCTGCTGATGGCGATCATCTCCACGGTGTCGCTGCTGCCGCTGGTCGGCAGCCTGCTGGCGCCGATCCTGCTGCCCTTCATGACGCTGGGCCTGATGGTCGCCACCTCGGTGGCCCACGGCGGCAACCCCGCGCAGCCCGCGGCCGCGGGCGCTGTTGTGCAGCGGCCCATCGGCTCCGCGATGCTGGTCGCGGTGATCGCCGCCATGCGCACCGAATGGCGCGCCCTGGTCAAGCTCGGCGTGATCTCGGCCGTGTACTTCGCGCTCGCGGTGCTGCTCACCGGCTTCATCGACGGCGGCGAGCTCGCGCGCGCCTACCTGCTCGACCAGGCCCCCACGCCCGAAGTCATGGGGAGCAGCGACTTCCAGCTCGCGCGCATGTTCCTGATGTGCCTGAACCTGCCGCTGTCGCTCGCGATGTGGCATGCACCCGCGCTGGTGCACTGGCACCGCGTCGAGCCGGTCAAGAGCATCTTCTTCAGCATCGTGGCGCTGTTCCGCAACTTCGGCGCCTATGCGCTGTTCGCGGTGGCGTGGTTCGGCGTGTTCCTGCTCGCCGGCATCGGCATGGGCCTGGTCGCGACGGTGCTGATGAGCGTGGGCTCGGGGGCCTTCCTCGGCAACATGCTGATCGTCGGCACGGCGCTGGTGCTCGCGGCGATGTCGCTGAGCTCGACCTGGTTCACCTTCCGCGACAGCTTCGATCCGAACTGAGCGCCGCGGGCGCCCTGGTCAGCCGCGCGCCCGCACCTTGCGCAGGCTCGCGAACAGCGACCAGACCATGCCCGCCAGCAGCAGCAGCGCGACGCACAGCGCGCCCCAGATCCACCATTCGCGCGCGGGATGCGGCTCGATGGGCACCGGCAACTGGACCGCGGCGGCGACGACAGCATCGACGGCCTCGAGCACCGGCGGCGGCATCGCGACGTCGTTCGCTGCCGCCATGCGCGTGTCCGCATGCGTGCCCGGCGCGGTGCCGGCCGGCTGCGCGCCGGCCGCGCAGAACCAGGCCGCGGCGAGCGCGACGGACCAACGGACAACACACACCACGGGGCGCGACGGCTTCGCACCAGGCTTCATGCGGCACCTCCTTCGGGCAGAAGAAACCGCATCTTTCCCGATTTCGCGCCGCATTGGGATCGCCGTTGCGAAATAACCTGCTGCCGCGTGGGCAACGAGGGCCGGGATTGGAACTATCGGCCTAAGCCGCAAGCTCCCGACGGCTTTTCAGCAGTCACACCGGCGTGAGCTTGGCCACCGACAGCGCGAGCCACTTCACGCCGTGGCGCGAGAACTTGACCTGCGCGCGGGCATCGTCGCCCGTGCCTTCGAGCGCGAGCACCGTGCCTTCGCCGAACTTGTTGTGGAACACCTGCATGCCCGAACGCAGGCCGTGCGAGGGCGCGGCCTTCTGCGGCGGCACCGGCGGACTCGCGAACGAATCCTTGCTGCCGCCGTAGGAACCACCTCCGCCATAGCTGCCGCTCCCGCCGCGCGTGCTGCCGTAGCCGCCGCCGTAGCCGAAGGCCGAGGGCGTGAAGCCCTGGTTCTTCGGCGTGAGCCACTTGAGCGCGCCCTCGGGCAGCTCGTCGAAGAAGCGGCTCTTGAGGTTGTAGCGCGTCTGGCCGTGCAGCATGCGCGTCTGCGAGTGGCTCAGGTAGAGGCGCTTGCGTGCGCGCGTGATCGCCACGTACATCAGGCGGCGCTCTTCCTCGAGGCTCTCGAAGTCGCTCATCGAGTTCTCGTGCGGGAACAGGCCCTCTTCCATGCCGGTGATGAACACGCAGTCGAACTCGAGCCCCTTGGCGGCGTGCACCGTCATGAGCTGCACCGCGTCTTGCCCGGCCTGCGCCTGGTTGTCGCCCGACTCGAGCGCCGCATGCGTGAGGAAGGCCGCCAGCGGGCTCAGCGTCTCGCCGGTCTCGGCGTCGGGTGCGAGCGGCTCGTCGAGCACGGGCCGGCTCGGATCGAGCCCCTGGCTCGCGGGCGACTGCCGCAGCTCGTCGACCGGCAGCGCCACCGCGTCGCGGCCGAAGCCCTCCTGGGTGACGAAACTTTCGGCCGCGTTCACGAGTTCTTCCAGATTCTCGATGCGGTCGGCGCCCTCGCGGTCCGCACGGTAGTGCTCGACGAGGCCGCTGTGGTCGAGCACCAGCTCGATGATCTCGCGCAGGCTGATGCCCTGCGTCTGCTCGCGCAGCACGTCGATCTTGGCGACGAAGGCCGTCAGGTTCGCACCGGCCTTGCCGCCCACGGCATGCACCGCGTCGTGCAGCGAGCGCCCGGCGTTGCGCGCGGCGTCCTGCAGCTGCTCGAGCGTGCGCGCGCCGATGCCGCGCGGCGGGAAATTGACCACGCGCAGGAAGCTGGTGTCGTCGTCCTTGTTCTCTAGCAGGCGCAGGTAGGCGAGCGCGTGCTTGATTTCGGCGCGCTCGAAGAAGCGCAGGCCGCCGTACACCCGGTAGGGCACGCCGGCATTGAAGAGCGCCGTCTCGATCACCCGGCTCTGCGCATTGCTGCGGTAGAGCACGGCCATTTCCTTGCGTTCGAAGTCGTCGCGCACCAGCTGGCGCATCTCCTCGACCATCCACTGCGCCTCGGCCAGGTCGCTCGGCGCCTCGTACACGCGCACCGGCTCGCCGGGGCCCTGGTCGGTGCGCAGGCTCTTGCCGAGCCGCTTCTTGTTGTGGCTGATGAGCTCGTTGGCCGAATCGAGGATGTTGCTGTAGCTGCGGTAGTTCTGCTCGAGCTTGATCTGGTTCTGCACATCGAACTCGCGCACGAAGTCGGCCATGTTGCCCACGCGCGCACCGCGAAACGCATAGATGCTCTGGTCGTCGTCGCCCACCGCGATCACGCTGTTGGGACCGGGCACGAAGTGCCCCGAGACCGTGTTGCCCGCGAGGATCTTGATCCAGGCGTACTGCAGCCGGTTGGTGTCCTGGAACTCGTCGATCAGGATG
>CAMLCW010000286.1 GCA_946478645.1 uncultured Variovorax sp. | reverse complement strand
AAGCTCGACAAGGTTCTCTACACCGCTGAAGCCCACACCGTCGGCGGCCGCGAAGGCGCAGGCAAGTCCAGCGACGGCGCCATCGACGTCAAGCTCAGCGCGCCCGGCTCGGGCAAGCCCGGCACCAACCCCGAGCAGCTGTTCGCGGTGGGCTATGCCGCCTGCTTCATCGGCGCGATGAAGGCCGTCGGCCCGAAGATCGGCGTGAAGGTGCCCGACGACGTGGCGATCGACTCGAGCGTCTCGCTCGGCCCGACGAACGGCGGCGCGGCCTACGGCATCGCGGTGAAGCTCGCGATCACGCTGCCGGGCCTCGATGCCGAAGCCAAGCAGAAGCTGGTCGACACGGCGCACCAGGTCTGCCCGTACTCGAACGCCACGCGCGGCAACATCGACGTCGAGCTGACGATCGCCTGATCCCCCGCGCGCACTGCGCAGAACGCAAAGCGTCCCGGCCCTGTGCCGGGGCGCTTTTCTTTTTTTGGGGCTCCGGCGCCGATGTCCCGCGCGCGACGCGCCAGGCCGCGGCGCGATGGCGCATTTCATCCAGCTTGGCTAATGTGGCCGCCGGTCCCGCGCCCTTTTTTTCTTCTTTCTTCCTCGTGTGGAGACAGACACCATGAGCACCACCACCAGCCTGCTGATCCAGAAGGACGATCTCTCGTCCACGCGCCTGCACACCGCCACCGACCAGCCGCTCGCCGACGGCGAGGTGCGCGTGTTCATCGATGCGTTCGCGCTCACGTCGAACAACATCACCTACGCCGCCTTCGGCGATGCGATGAACTACTGGCAGTTCTTCCCGACCGGCGAAGACGCCTGGGGCTGCATTCCGGTGTGGGGCTTCGCGCGCGTGGTGCAGTCGCTGCACCCGGGCGTGGCCGTGGGCGAGCGGCTCTACGGCTACTGGCCGATGGCGACGGGCGCGGTGTTGCGGCCCGAGCGCCTGTCGGCCGAGCGCTTCACCGATGGCACCGCGCACCGCGCCGCGCTGCCCGCGGTCTACAACCAGTACTTCCGCTGCAGCGCCGATGCGCTCTATACGGCCGAGACCGAAGACATCCAGGCGCTGCTGCGCCCGCTCTACATCACCTCGTGGCTGATCGACGACTTCATGGCCGACAACGGCTTCTTCGGCGCCAGGGCGATGCTGCTGTCGAGCGCGTCGAGCAAGACCGCCTATGGCACCGCGTTCCAGCTGCACCAGCGCGAGGGCATCGAGGTGATCGGCCTGACCTCGCCGGGCAACGTGGCCTTCTGCGAAAGCCTGGGCTGCTACCACCGCGTGCTCGCGTACGACGCGCTCGACCGCCTCGCGGCCGACACGCCCGCGGTCTACATCGACTTCGCAGGCAACGGCGCGCTGCGCAGCGCCATCCACGAACGCTTCGCGAACCTGAAGTACAGCTGCTCGATCGGCGGCACGCACGTCGAGCAGCTCGCGGCCAAGGGTGCGGGCAAGAGCCTGCCGGGGCCGCGCGCCACGCTGTTCTTCGCGCCGGCGCAGATCAAGAAGCGCACCGGCGAATGGGGCGCCGACGAATTCGGCCGCCGCCTGGTGGCCGCCTGGCAGGCCTTCATCGCCACCGTGGGCGATGCGCGGAATCCGTGGCTGCGCGTGTCGCACCATGACGGCGCCGAAGCCGTGCAGGCGGCCTATGCGCAGGTGCTGGCCGGCCAGGGCGATCCGCGCACCGGGCACATTCTTTCGCTGCGGGAGCCTGCTGCGGGCGGACACTGAGCGCCGCGCGCCCGCGGGATGGCGACAATCGCCGCATGACCCCTTCTTCTCCCGACGCGCCCGCCAACACCCATCCCTATGAGCACCTCACGCCCGACGTGGTGCTCGACGCGCTGGCCACCCTGGGCCTGCACGGCGACGGTCGGCTGACCAGCCTGAACTCCTACGAGAACCGGGTCTACCAGGTGTACCTGGAGCAGCCGAGTGCGCATCCGGCCGTGGTGGTCAAGTTTTACCGCCCCGAGCGCTGGAGCGAGGCCGAGATCCTCGAAGAGCACGCCTTCTCGCTCGAACTCGCCGCGGCCGAGGTGCCCGCGGTA
Source organism: uncultured Variovorax sp. (assembly GCA_946478645.1). The sequence goes on along the minus strand of CAMLCW010000286.1, from coordinate 4,549 downwards.
CCGCCGCTGGCCTTCGGCGGCGCCACGCTGCACCGCCACGGCGGCTTCGCCTTCAGCGTGAGCCCCTACCGCGGCGGCCGTGCGCCCGAGCTCGACGACTTCGAGGTGCTCGAATGGGTCGGGCGCTTTCTCGCGCGCATCCACACCGTGGGCAGCGCCACGCCCTTCACGGCACGGCCGCCGCTCGACCTGAAGACCTTCGGCACCGATTCGCGCGACTGGCTGCTCGGCCACGACAAGATTCCGCTCGACGTGCAGCGCGACTGGGAAAAGGCCTGCAACGAGGCGCTCGACATGATCGCGGCCACGCCGCTCGGCACGGGCGGCGCGGGGGCAGACGGCTTCCAGCCGCGCAGGCTGCGGCTGCATGGCGACGTGCACCCCGGCAACATCCTCTGGACGCCGACCGACCGGCCGGGCGGCGGGCCGCACTTCGTCGACCTCGACGACGCGCGCACCGGCTATGCCGTGCAGGACCTGTGGATGCTGCTGTCGGGCGACCGTGCGCAGCGCACGGCGCAGCTGTCGGGCCTGCTCGACGGCTACGAGCAGTTCCGCGAGTTCGACCGCCGCGAACTCGCGTGCATCGAGCCGTTGCGCACGCTGCGGCTCATCCACTACAGCGCCTGGCTCGCGCGCCGCTGGGAAGACCCGATCTTCCCGATCAACTTTCCGTGGTTCGGCTCGAGCGACTACTGGAAGGACCAGATCCTCGTGCTTCAAGAACAGTGCGAGCAGATGGCCGAAGACCCTCTCTACGCCTGACCCGCCACGGCATCCGCCACCCCCTCCAGCAGCCGCTCGGCCAGCAGGTTGACCGGCCCGCTGCGCCACACGCCATAGGCCTCCGACTGCGCGACCGCGCGGTCGAGCGGGCGGAACACCGCGCCGCGCAATGCCGAATGCCGCATCGCCTGCGGCACCAGCGCCACGCCCAGGCCCTGCGACACCAGCGACACCACCGCGAGCCAGTGGCGCACCTCGTGCCGCACCTCGGGCTGGAAGCCGGCCTCGGCGCAGATCGACAGGATGCGCTCGTGGTAGTCGGGCGAGACCTCGCGCGAGAACAGCACGAAGGGCTGGTCGCGCAGCTCGGCCGGCGCGAGCACGCGCCTGCGCGCGAGCGCATGGCCCGACGGCAGGCAGCAGACGAAAGGCTCCGCGAGCAGCAGCCGGTGCTGCAACTCGGGCGGCATGCGGCTGGTGTGGACGAAGCCGAGGTCGAGCCGGTCATGCAGCAGCTCCGAGATCTGCAGGCCCGAATTGAGCTCCGCCAGCGTGATGCGCACCGCCGGATGCCGCGCCTGGAACGCGCGCAGCGCCTGCGGCAGGCCGCGGTAGAGCATGGCGCCGACGAAGCCGATGCGCAGCCGCCCCGCCGAACCCGCCGCCACGTCGCGCGCCTCGAGCGCGGCCTCGTCGGCCTGGCGCAGCAGCCGCCGCGCCGACGCCCGCAGCGCATCGCCCGCGGGCGTCAGGCGCACCTCCTTGCTGTTGCGCTCGAACAGCCGCGCGCCCACCGAGGCCTCGAGCTGGCGGATCGCCACCGACAGCGGCGGCTGCGAGATCGCGAGCCGGCGCGCGGCGCGCCCGAAGTGCAGCTCTTCGGCGAGCACGGAAAAGTAGCGCAGGTGGCGGAGTTCCATGAATAGGCAGATCGAATCGAACAAGACCAATTCGATATTAGACACGGATCGTTCAGGCGCCAACAATGCGGCGAAAACCAGGAGACGAATCCGATGCCCGACACCGCTGCTGCCGCCGCCGCCATTGCCCCCGCGCACGACCATCCCATTCCCGACCGCCACGGCCAGAACCTCTTCAGCACCGACACCGAGCTGCATGCGCTGCTCGCGCTCTACCTGCCGCCCGACCTGCTCGCGCACCTGCGTCCGCATCTCGAGCGCCTGGGCGGCCTGGCGGGCGGCCTGCTCGACGAGCTCGCAGGCACCGCCGACCGCAACCCGCCCACGTTGAAGCAGCGCACGCGCACCGGGCTCGACGAGCAGGCCATCGTCAAGCACCCGGCCTACGTCGAGATGGAGCGCCTCGCGCTCAGCGAATTCGGCCTGGCCGCGCTCTCGCACCGCGACGACACGCTGGGCTGGAAAGGCAAGATGCCGCCGCTCGTCAAGTACGCGCTGACCTACCTGTTCGTGCAGGCCGAGTTCGGCCTCTGCTGCCCGGTCTCGATGACCGATTCGCTCACGCGCACGCTGAAGAAGTTCGGCGAGCCCGGGCTGGTCGCGAAGTACCTGCCGCGCCTCACCTCCCTCGACTTCGACGAACTCGCGCAGGGCGCGATGTTCATGACCGAGCAGGCCGCGGGCTCCGACATCGCGGCCACCGCCACCACCGCGCGCCGCGCCGCGGACGGCAGCTGGCGCCTCGCGGGCGACAAGTGGTTCTGCTCCAACCCCGACGCCGACTTCGCGATGGTGCTCGCGCGCGCCGAGGACGGCGTGCCCGGCATGAAGGGCGTGTCGCTGTTCCTCTTGCCGCGCCGGCTCGACGACGGCCGCCTCAACCACTACCGGATCATCCGCCTGAAGGACAAGCTCGGCACGCGCTCGATGGCCAGCGGCGAGATCCGGCTCGAAGGCGCGGTCGCGTACCTGGTGGGCGAGGAAGGCCGCGGCTTCGTGCAGATGGCCGACATGGTCAACAACTCGCGGCTGTCGAACGGCGTGCGCGCCGCGGGCCTGATGCGCCGCGCGGTGGCCGAGGCCGAGTACATCGCCAGCGAGCGCCGCGCCTTCGGCCGCACGCTCGCGCAGATGCCGCTGATGCAGCGCCAGCTCGACAAGCTGCGCGTGCCGGCCGAACAGGCGCGCACCATGGTGTGCCAGACCGCGCAGGCGCTCGCGCGCTCCGACGCGGGCGAGGCCGGTGCCTACGCGCTGCTGCGCATCCTCACGCCGCTCATCAAGTTCCGCGCCTGCCGCGATGCGCGCAAGGTCACGGGCGATGCGATGGAAGTGCGCGGCGGCTGCGGCTACATCGAGGAATGGAGCGACGCGCGGCTGGTGCGCGATGCGCACCTCGGCTCGATCTGGGAAGGCACGAGCAACATCGTGGCGCTCGACGTGGTTCGCGCCGTCAAGCGTGAAGGCTCGCTGCCGGTGCTGCGCGCGCACTGCGAGTCGCTGCTCGCCGATGCGGCGCTGGCACCCGCCTTCGCCGAGGCGCTGCGCGATGCGCTCGCACGCGCCGCCGCACTCGCCGAGACGGCCGCGACCGAAGGCGGCGAGGCGCTGGCGCGTCAGGCCGCCTCGGCGCTCTATCACTGCACCAGCGCCACCGCGATGGCCTGGGAGGCCGCGCGCACCGGCTCGGCCGACCGCCTGCGCTGGGCGCAGCTGGCGCTGCGGCACCGCGTGCTGCCGCGCGACCCGCTCGCGCCCGATGCACTGCCGGCCGGCTGGAACGCCTGAGCAACGCACGCGACAGAACACTTCCAACCAGGAGACCACCTTGCGCCCCTTCTTTCCGCTTCTTTTCTCCGCCGCCGCCTGCACGCTGCTGCTGGCCGCCACCCCCGCCTCTGCCCAGCCCGGCGATGCGTTCCCGTCGAAGCCGGTGATGCTGGTCGTGCCGTTCCCGCCCGGCGGCCCGACCGATGCGATGGCACGCACGCTCGCGGCCGAGATGAAGGACCGCCTGGGCCAGCCGATGATCGTGGAGAACCGCGCCGGCGCGGGCGGCAACATCGGCGCCGATTACGTGGCGCGTGCCGAGGCCGATGGCCAGACGCTGCTGTTCGGCACCTCGGGCCCGCTCGCGATCAATTCGAGCCTGTACCGCAAGATCAGCTACGACCCGATCAAGAGCTTCGCGCCGGTGATCCAGGTCGGCCACCTGCCGAACATCCTGGTGGTGCATCCGTCCGTGCCCGCGAAGAACGTGCAGGAACTCGTGGCCTATGCCAAGGCCAATCCGGCCAAGCTCAGCTATGCGTCGTCGGGCAACGGTGCGTCGTCGCACCTGGCGGGCGTGCTGTTCAACTCGGTGGCAGGCACCGACCTGCTGCACGTGCCGTACAAGGGCACCGGCCCCGCGCTCAACGACCTGCTCGGCGGCCAGGTGCAGATGACCTTCACCGACATCCTCACCGCGCTCCCGTACGTGAAGACCGGCAAGCTGCGCGCGCTCGGCGTGGCCACCGCGGCGCGGTCGCAGGCGCTGCCCGACGTGCCGACGATCGCCGAGCAGGGCTACAAGGGCTACGACGTGAGCGTGTTCTTCGGCATCGTCGCGCCGGCCGGCACGCCCGCCGACCGCGTCACCAAGCTCAACCAGGCGTTCGCCGAAGTGCTGGCCTCGCCCAAGGTCAAGCAGATGTTCGCGGCGCAAGGGCTCGAGCCGGCGCCCGACACCTCGCCGCAGCAGCTGGCGCGCTTTATCGCGAGCGAGTCGGTGAAGTGGAAGGGTGTGGTGAAGCAGTCGGGGGCGCAGCTGGATTGATTTGACCGCTGTCGTTCAGGGCGCGATTCAGGGCGCGATCCCGCCGACGGTGGGCTCCCCTCCGCGAATGTCCCCCGGCCTGCGG
>CAMLCW010000285.1 GCA_946478645.1 uncultured Variovorax sp. | reverse complement strand
CACCACCACGAAGGCGTCGGCCGCATCGACCTCGCGCGCACCGGCGACGTGGGCCGCGCCGATCTCGATGCGCCCGCCCTCCCCGACGTGGCCGTAGCTGCGCCCGCGCGCATCGACCGCGGTGGTCGCGCGGCCCGCGGCGTCGAGCACCGCGTCGCCGCCGATCCAGATCGAAGTGGCACTGGCCGCGCCCGACGCCCGGTTGGCTTCTTCACCGACGCCGAAGGTGCCCGGCAGCACGCCGATGCGGCCGCCCCAGGCGTTCAGCGTGCCGTCGATGGTGATCTGCGCGTTGCCCGTGAGCGTGAGCGAACGCCCCGGGTCGACCGAGATCGTGGCGCCGCGGCCCACCACCAGCGGCGCCTGGCCGTACACCGAGCCTGCCGTGAGCGCCAGGTCGGCGCCCGCACGCTGCGTGAGCACGCCGGCCAACGGGTCTTGCTGCCACAGCGGCGGCAGCCACGGCTGCAGCACGGCCGACGGATCGGCGCCGGTGGCCGTGGCCAGGGCCGCCGCCGGGTCGGCGCGCAGCACCGGCATGGCCACGTCGACGCGCGCGCCTGCCGCCACCTGCACGCCCTGCTGTGCGCTCACCGCGTAGCGCGAGAAGCCGCTGCGGAACAGGCTGTCGTCGAGCACCTGCAGCGGCTTGACCGCCACGTCGGCCGGCAGCCTGTTGCCGGCCAGCAGCAGCGCGCCTTCGCCCAGCACCACGTCGTGCGCGAACGGCGTGCCCGCGGCCACGGTGGTGGTGTAGTCGGGCACCGGCATGCCGTTGGGGAACGCATCGGCGGGCACCACGTAGCCCGGTGCCATCGTGCCGGTGATGTTGACCAGCTCGGTGCCCGCGGGCACGGTGCTGCCGCTCGGGTAGAGCCTGCCGGACCTGTCGTAGACGTAGACGTATTCCCACGCGACCGTGGCGGCCGGCACCACCCAGGCGGCGGCCAGCGTGTGGCTGCGCGTGGCGGTGAACATCGGCGCCACCTTCAGCGCCTCGCCCGGCGCCACGGTGTTGGCGATGTAGCTGAAGTCCGCGGGCAGCACGGTGCCGGCGGGCACGGTGAAGGCCTCGGCCAGCGTGAGGTGCACCGGCACCGCCTCGCCCGCCGTGAGCCGGCCCGCATGCGCGAGCACGCCGCCGCCGATGGCCACGCCGATGCCGGTGTCGATGGTGAGCGTGCCGCCGCCCTTCACGCCGTGGCCGCGCAGCGTGCCGTCGAGCAGCATCGCGCCCGCGCCGCGGCCGGTGCTGTCGTACTGGTTCGAGCGCAAGCTGATGTCGCCGCCGCGCCCGCCCTGCAGAGCGCCGTCGGCCATCAGCGCGGCGCCCGACGAGGTGTCGACCACCGAGCCGGCGTGCAGCCGCAGGTCGCCGGTGCTGGCGAATGAGACGCTGCCGCCGTTCACGTACGGCAGGCCGGCGATGTCGGCCGGCTGGGTTCGCAGGTTGGTCCACAGGCCGCGCGTGTCGAGCGTGGTGCCGCCGGCCAGCGTGACGCCAGGCGTGTAGCCCTCGGGCGGCACCGCGGCGATCGGCTGGTCGATCCAGTTGGTGGTGCTGCCGGTCTGCAGCCGGCCGACCATGTTGCCGAGCGCGATGCTGCCGCCGCGCGCCGTCAGGCCGGCATTCACGTCGACCTGCGTCGCATGCAGCGAGATGCTGCCGCCGGGGGCCACCGTCACGCCGGCGTCGACGCGGATGCCGCCTTCGGCATAGGCCTTGAAACCGCCCAGGCGCAGGCCGCTGAGCCAGTCCGCGTCGATACCGATCTTGCCGTCGAGTTCGGAGGGCAGCGCGTCGTCGAGCTGCAGGTCCTGCGCGATGCGCTGCACCGCGCCGATGTCGATGCGCTCGGCCAGCGCCTGCGGGCTGTCGCGCAGCGCGCCGGTGGCGGCATCGACCACCGGCTGCATGCCCCCGATGACGAGCTGCCCCGCGCGCGGCGCGGCGGCCTGCGGCTGCCGGTAGCCGTCGAGCCCCGCTTCGGGCGCGTTGCGCTGGCGCTCGCCCTGGAACACCGTGGCCTCGATGTGGCCTTCGAGCACCGCCGACCTGGTGCCGACGACCACGCGGCCCGCATCGCGGCCCACGGTGTAGCCGTTCTCGAGCCGCTCGCGCGGCGCGATCAGCGGGTTGTAGAAGAACTCGGTGGTGTTCTTGCCCCAGCGCTCGTGCGGATTCTCGAAGCCGCGGTACACGCCGTCGTAAAGCAGGTCGCCCGGCGCACTCGACACGTTGTAGAGCCGCCCGTCGCGGCCCTTGAGCCAGCTCTGCTTCAGCATGCCGGTCTGCACGTCGAGCGAGCCGCCCGAGACGTTGATGGCCGAGCCCGCGCGCGTCACCAGTTCGCTGCCTGCGAAGGCCACGGTGCCGCCCGAGGCGGCCCATTCGCCGATGCCGTGGCCGTCGGTGTTCAGGTAGCCGCTCACCTCGAGCAGCCCGCCGCCGGTGTACCAGCGGTCGGTGGCATGGCCCTGGGTGCCGGCTGGCACGCGCACCAGGTAGCGGCGGTCGATCCAGAGGTTGGTGTTGTTGAGGTTCTTGCTGTCGCGGTTGCCGGGCGCGTCGCGCTGCTCGTTGCCCTGCACGTTGACCTCGACGTTGTTCGACGCCATGGCCACGCGCACGCCTACCGCGCCCGCCACGTCGAGCGCCGCGCGCTCGGCCACCAGCACGCGGCGCGCCGCGCTCACGTTGACCTGGCCGCCGGTGGCGAGCGTCATCGAGTCGGCCTCGAAGGCCACGTCGCCGCCGGAGGCGATCTGCACCAGCGACTGGTCGCGCCGGTTGTAGGCGCCGTCCGAAAGGAGGGCCGAGGCCTTCAACAGCGTGTCGCGCTGCACGTCGAGCGCCGTCGCATTGCTGTCGTCGAGCAGCACCGCGCTGGCGCTGCCCGGCGCGAGCGTGACGCGCGCCTGCGCATCGCCGGCCGCGCTCAGGTGCAGCGTGCCGCGCGTGTTGACGCTGGTGCTCGACACCAGCACGCCGGCCTGCTCGACCGTGTGACCGGTCAGCGTGATGTCGCCGGTGAGCGCCTGGACCAACCCGCTGTTCGACACCCGGCCCGCCGCGCTGCCTTCGAGGCGCGCCGGGGTCACTTCGTTGCCGCGCGTGCTCGACTGCAGGTTGCCGTCGGTGCCCAGCCCCTTGCGGATCACGAAGCTGTCGCCGGCCGCGAGCGTGGCCTGCCCGGCCGGCGTGACGATGGTGCCGCGGTTGTGCACCTCACGGCCCGCCAGCAGCACGTAGCCGCCACCCTCGGTGACGGTCTGCGGCTTGCGCGTCTCGATGCGCGCGCCGGCCTCCACCACCACGTCGGCCGTGGCAGCGCCGTGCGACGACGCGGTGGGCGTCACCACCAGGTCGTTGGCCAGCGTCGGCACATGGCCAGTGCCCAGCGCCTGGCTGTAGATGCCGCGCTGGAACTGGGCGTCGGTCATGCCCACGGCGGAGGCCAGCAGGTTGCGCGTGTTCACCTGGCTGCTGCCGCTGAACACGATGCCGTTGCGGTTGACCACCATCACCGTGCCGTCGGCCTGGATCTGCCCCTGGATCTGCGATGGCCGCGCCTGCGGGTCGTTCACGCGGTTGAGCACGGCCCAACTCGGCTGCTGCTCGAACTTGAGCGTGGTGTTGCGCCCGACGTTGAAGGTCTCCCAGTTCAGCACCGCGCGCTCGCCGGTCTGCGTGACGGTGACCTGCGTGCGCCCGCCCTCCTGCGTCTGCACCGGTGCGTTCGCATTGGCCCAGCCGGCCGTGAGGCTGTCGGTGTCGACCCGCAGGCCGCCTTCGGCCAGGCCGTCGGGCACGCCGCCGCCGGCGGCGAGCGCGGCGCGGCGGGCGGCTTCCTGCGCGGCCTGCTGCGCCGCAATGGCGCGCGCCGTCAGGTTGAGGTTGCCGATGGAACGCTGCAATTGCTCGCTGGCACGCTGCTGCTGCGCCTGCGGGCTCGTGAGCATCGAGGCCGGCATGCCGTTGGGCAGCCGGCCGGTGGCGATGGCGGCGCTCTGCGCCATGTTCTTCTGCGCCATCCAGGCGCCGCTGAAGGCCTGCTGTGCCTGCGCGTCGGAAGCCGCCGCGCCTGCGGCCAGCATCAGCGCGATCGCGTGGACCATCGGCGTGAGGCGGGCCTTCGGAACGAAGGCGGAGGAGAACGGCGACGACGTGTTCGTCGGGCGCCGGGCCGCCGTGCTGCGGGTGCTGCTGCTGCCGTGTTGCATGCGGACTTCCATGGGTTCGTGTTTCATTGCTGCTGCTCGATCGCTGCTGCCACGAAGCGCATCCGGAAATCGGCCGGCCCGTGGTCTACCGAGCTATGACAGCGGCACCCGGGCGCGACTGCACCATGTCACGAAAACTTCACACGCGCGCTGCTCACGCGCTCGCAGGAAGGCCCAGCAGCACGATGCCGCCCGGCAGCTGCGTGAGCTCGGCGCCATACACGTCGCGCACCAGGAACGCCACGTCGTCGAGCCGGTCGATCGAGAAGCTCGCCTGCACCCGGCTGCGGCCCAGCGCCTCGCTCGTGAGCACGAGCCGGCCGCGCCGGTAGCGGTTGACCTCGGCCACCACCTCGGCGAGCGGCACCTGGTTGAACACCAGCTGCCGGCGCCGCCATGCGCTGACCGGCGCGGTGTCCACCGGTGCCGACAGGCCCAGCCCGTCGGGGCCGTAGCGCAGTTGCCGGCCTTCGCCGAGCCGCACCTGCTGCGTGCCGCGCGCCACCTCGACCTGGCCCGCCAGGCAGGTGACGCAGACCTCGCCGCCGAGATGGCGGATGTTGAAGCGCGCGCTGAGCGCCGACACCCTGCCGTCGGCGGCCGACACCGTGACGCGCGCCGCGCCCGCGGCGCCGGCCAGCACCTCGGCCTCGCCGGCCAGCAGCTCGATGACATCGCCGCCCTCGCCCGCGCCGCTGCCGGCGCGCTGCACGTTGACGCGCGTCTGCGTGTTGAGCTGCAGCACCGTGCCGCCGCCCATCGCCACCTCGCGCTGCTCGCCGGTGCCGGTGCGGTAGTCGGCGCCCCACTCGGTGGCCGGCGCCCAGAGCCCGAGCGGCGGCGACACCGCGAGGTAGGCGACCGACGCCGCGACCGCGCTGCCGAGCAGCGCACGCCGTCCCGCGACGGGCATGCGCGCATCGGGCTTGCTGCGCTGTTGGTGTTGTGGCTGTTGTTGCTCCTGCCGGCGCACGCGCAGCGCGGCCGGCGCCATGGCGTGCCAGACCTCGCGCGCCTGCACGAAGGCGTTGGCATGCGCGCGGCTCTGCGCACACCAGCGGCGGAAGGCCTGGGCGTCCTCCTCCGTCACGCGGTGCGAGCCCAGCCGCACCACCCAGGCCTGCGCTTCGCGTTGAAGTTGGGCGTTCATGATCGGGTCGGTCTCCGCGGATGTTGCTTCGGGTCGTTCAGCTGCCATCACGCTTAGACTGATTTCCCGCGCCGGGACCGAAGCGCTGGATGAAATCTCTTCCCAGCCGCTCGCAGCAATGCGCCAGCCCCGCGCGCAATTCCTTCTCGACCGTGCGCGCCGACACGCCATAGCGCGCCGCGATGTCCTTGTGCGGCATCTCGTCCACGCGCGCGGCCAGCACGATCGCGCGGCGGCGCCGCGGCAACTCGGCCAGCGCACGCTCCAGCGCCTCGAGCTCGTTGCGCGCCTCGGCGCCGCGCGCGGGGTCGGCCATCTCGTCGACCATCTCGTGCAGCGCGTCGACCTCGCCCACGCTCAAGAGCCGGGAATTGCGCTTGCGCTGGTCTTCCGCCACGTTGAGCGCGATGCGGAACAGGTAGGCCGAGGGATAGCGCACCGCGCTGCGCACGTTGCTGGTCTCCACGCGCAGGTAGGCCTCCTGCAGCGCGTCGTTGGCCAGGTCTTCGGAGCCGAGCCGGATCTGCAGGTGCTTCCTGAACTGCGCGTAGCGCGCGAGGAACAGCGCGCGCAGCGCGGCCTTGATCGAATCGGGCATGGTCTTGGGCGGCCTTGCTTCTTCTGCTTTTTTTCTTCTTCTTCAGCGCGCTCGCGCGGCGCGCTGGTAGGGACGGCAGTCGCGCGCGGGATCGGCGCGCGGTGTCAGCAGGATCGTCACGGGTTGCGCGAGGCCCGGCGGCGGCGGTGCATCGAGCGCCATCGCGCGCAGGTTCGCGAGCACCACGGCATCGCGCGGCGCCACGCCGCTGCCCTGCAGCACGCGCGCCTCGCTCACCGCGCCCGCCGCATCGATCCACAGCTGGAGGCCGAGCCGATAGCGGCCGAAGGCATCGGGCTGCGCGATGCAGAGCACGCGCGTGATCGAGGCCTGCAGCACGCCCGCATAGCCGGCTTGCGCGCGGGCCGCTGCGGAGGCGGCGGCCGCGCCATCAGCCTCCGTCGCCGCACCTTGCGAGGCGTCTGTTTCCTCGTCGCTCTGCGCGATGGGTACCAACGTGAATGCGTCGGCGCCCGAATAGCGCGCCGCCAGGCCCGTGCCGGCCAGCATGCGCTGCAGCGCCTCGCGCGGCGTGAACTCGCCCTGCACCGCGGCGGCTTCGCGGCCCGCCGTGACGCTGCTCGCGACGAGCACCGAGTGGCCGGAGATCGGAAGAGCACACGTCTGAACTCCAGTCACGACGAATG